>DNSU01000184.1:0-133 GCA_003499585.1 Cyanobacteria bacterium UBA9579
CTCCAATTAAAACAAAGGTTATAAACAATTTAGGCAAACTTTTTACTATCATATCAAATCCCCTTATAGTGTAATTTTTCACCTATTACATGAAAGAAATTATCATAGCAGAACTCAAGTAACAATTAATCAC
>DNSU01000184.1:276-3794 GCA_003499585.1 Cyanobacteria bacterium UBA9579
TTTCTTTATCAATCGGTTAAATTTATGCTTCGTATTTTTTAAATACTAAAGAAGCATTATGTCCTCCAAATCCAAATGAATTTGATACTGCTACATTCACTTCAGCTTTTCTTGCTTTGTGTGGAACATAATCAAGATCACATTGCTCATCAGGATTATCTAAGTTAATAGTTGGAGGTACTATACCTGTTTCAATAGCTTTTACACAGGCTGCAGCTTCAACTGCGCCAGTTGCACCAAGTAAGTGACCGATCATACTTTTGGTAGAACTTACGAGAAGTCCATTCTTGGCATAATCACCAAATACCCTTTTAATAGCAAGTGTTTCAGCTATATCACCTAAATGTGTACTGGTGCCATGGGCATTTATGTAGCTTACATCTGTTGGCTGTAGATCGGAATTTTTAAGTGCTTCTTCCATTGCTCTGGCTGCACCATCTCCATCAGGACAAGGAGCAACTATATCATTTGCATCGGCTGAAGCGCCGTAACCAACCATTTCAGCATAAATTTTTGCACCTCTGGCCAGCGCATGTTCTAATTCTTCTAAAACAAGAATTCCAGCACCTTCTGACATTACAAAGCCATCTCTGTCCTTATCAAAAGGTCTGCTTGCTTTAGCAGGTTCGGCATTTCTTGTGGATAGTGTTCTTGCAGCAGAGAATCCAGCTATTGCTAACTGTGTAAGCGGTGCTTCACAACCTCCAGCTAACATAACATCAGCATCACCATACTGTATTGTTTTAAATGCATCACCTATTGAATGTGAGCCTGTAGCACAAGCTGTAACTATACACTTATTAGGTCCTTTTGCATTAACCATAATGGATATTCTACCTGCAGCTATGTCTACAATCATCATTGGAACTGTAAACGGACTGCATTTTGATGGTCCTTTTTCCATTATTGCACGGTGATTTTTCTCAATTGTATCAATTCCACCTGCGGCACTACCAACATATACGCCAATTCTGGTAGGATCTTCCTTACTCATATCAAAATTAGCATCTTTGAATGCTTCAAGAGCAGCTACTACTCCTAATTGAGTATATCTATCCATTCTTTTGGCTTCTTTTTTGTCCATATACTGAGCCGGATCAAAATCGGTTACTTCACCGCCTATTCTTACAGAATGTTGACTTACATCTGTAATTGAAATAGATTTAATCCCACTCTCACCTTTTGTTAATTTATCCCAGAATAAGTCAAGGCCGACACCGTATGGACTTACAACGCCCATTCCGGTTACAACAACTCTTCTGGTATTTTTATTTATCATAACTACCTATCTACTATTTTTTCTCTTACGCAGAATGACTTTCAATATAGCTTACTGCATCTTTAACTGTTACGATTTTTTCTGCTTCTTCATCAGGAATTTCGATACCGAACTCTTCTTCAAAAGCCATTACTAATTCAACTGTATCTAATGAATCAGCACCTAAATCAGCAGTAAAACTTGCATCAGAAGTAACTTCTCCTTCATCAACGCTTAATTGTTCTATTACTACTTTTTTTACTCTTTCTAATATTGCGGACATTTCTTTTTCTCCTTTTGATTCTTAACTACTAACTACTAGAACATATTTTTGAGTTTTATTTATTTTATCACAAAACATTTTGTTAAATTCGCAACTCTTTGTCTACTGAAAAGTAATTATTGTAAATCTTTATTAAAAACAAAACTTGACAATGTTACTATTACGTTGACTGAAAAACATTAAATTATGTCTAAATAACTACAATGCTTCAGTCGTTAACTTAAGATAGGTGATAATATCACCCAAAACTTGACTTATATTACCAAACCACCGTCAACACCTATAACTTGACCGGTAATATATGTTCCTTTAGTTACAAGGAATGTAACAACTGCTGCTATGTCTTCCGGTTGGCCGAGTTTACCAAGAGGAACTCTTTCAGCAATTTTATCTGTATCTAAATGCTGAGTCATTGGGGTCTCGATAAACCCTGGGGCGATTGCGTTAACTGTAATTCCACGGGAACCAAGTTCTTTTGCAAGGGTCTTTGTCATTCCGATAGCACCAGCTTTAGCTGCTGCATAGTTAATTTGTCCCGGATTACCATTAACTCCTACTATACTAGCCATATTGATAATATGACCTGTTCTTTGTTTCATCATAACTTTTGCAACAGGTTTTGTTACATAAAATATGCTGTTTAAGTTTGTATTGATTACGCTTAACCAGTCTGCATCTGACATTCTGATTAATAAATTATCTCTTGTAATACCTGCATTATTAACGAGAACATCAATTCTGCCATACTCTTTAACAATTTCATCAATCATGACTTGTACAGCTGCACTATCAGTAACATCAGCTGCAATTGCTTTTGCTTCTCCACCTAGATCCTGGATTTCTTTTACTACAGCATTTGCATCATCTTCACAGCCTGGATAATAGTTAATAACTGCAACATAGCCTACTTTGGCAAGCTCTACAGCACAAACTTTACCTATTCCTCTTGATGCACCTGTAACTAAAGCAATTTTTTTTATATCACTCATCACTCAAACCCTTATACTATACTGTTACCTGACTATTTAACGCATTGATTACTTCTTCTAATGTTGCCATATCTGTCACATTATATGTTTTTGTCTGTCTTGATATTTTTTTAACCATACCGGATAAGACTTTGCCGGGGCCGATCTCTATGAAAGTATCAACACCCTGTTCGATCATATAGCTGATGCTTTGCTTCCAGTGCACTGAAGAATAAATTTGATCAACCATCTTGGCGGTAAACTCTTCTTTTTCTGTAGTCGGCTTTGCATCAACATTTGTTACAACAGGCACTGTAGCATTATTAATATTAAAATTAGCTACATGATCAGCAAACTGTTCTGAAGCATTTTTCATTAACGGTGAATGAAAAGCACCACTTACAGGGAGTGGAATTACTCTTTTTGCACCTAATTCTGAAGCTATTTGATTTGCAGCTTCAACAGCTTTAACCTCACCTGTGATAACTGTTTGATCAGGAGTATTATAATTAGCTATGCTAACAATTCCACTAGCTGATGCTTTTTTAACCATTTCAGCCAGCTTTTCATCATCAAGTCCAAGAATAGCAGTCATACTACCAGCTTGCGCCTGACTCATTAGTTCTGATCTTCTTTGTACAAGTTTAATAACATCTTCTAATCCAACTACATCAGCTGCATATAAAGCCGCATATTCTCCGAGGCTATGACCTGCAACAAAGTCAGGTGTTATGCCAGTTTTTTCTTTTAATAATGAATATGCTGCGATAGAAACAGCTAGAATACCCGGTTGAGTATTAACTGTTTGTTTTAAGTCTTCTTCGGGTCCTTCAAAGCATATGCCTGAAAGATTTCTGTCTAAAACTTCATTAAACTGACTAAATATATTTTTTGCAGTATTTGAAGAATTGTAAAGTTCCAGTCCCATGCCTACATATTGTGATCCCTGTCCGGGAAATATAAATGCTATTTTACTCATTCTCACTCACCTAAGTTCACTATTTGTTTA
>DNSU01000184.1:3895-9053 GCA_003499585.1 Cyanobacteria bacterium UBA9579
CCGCTCTCCAGTTGACAATTGCAGTTCCCCAGGTTAAGCCTGCACCAAATCCGCACATTACCAATTTTGAGGGAAGGGCTATTTTATCTTCCAATGCTTCTGTTAGTGCCAGAGGAATAGAAGCTGTAGATGTATTACCATATTTATCAAGGTTAACAATAACTTGCTCTTCTTTAAGGTTGAGCCTTTCAGTTATTGCCTGTACTATACGCATATTAGCCTGATGAGGAATTAAATAATCGATGTCATCAATACTTAATCCTGCTGCATTAATTGCATTAAGAATTGATTCTGGCACAACTTTTACTGCAAATTTATAAATTTCACGTCCATTCATGTCCACATACTGTTTTTGCTCAGTCTTTGGCTCAACTAATGGACAATTCTTGCCGTTAAGTGGTATTTTTAATTCGCCAGCTTTGCTGCCATCGGCATGCATATCTATTGCTAAAATATCATTTATTTCATCTTCAGATCTTTTAACAATTAATGCACCAGCACCATCCCCGAATAATACACAGGTTCCTCTATCAGTCCAGTCTAAAAATCTGGAGTGCACATCCACTCCAATTAATAAGACCGTTTTATAGGTACCTGCCATTATAAAATTTCTGGCTATATTTAATCCGTATATTAAACCGCTGCAAGCTGCAACTACATCGAATGCTGCTGCTTTTGTAGCACCTATGGAATGCTGGACTTCACAGGATATTGATGGATATAAAGAGTCTGGCATTGAGGTTGCAGCTATCACAAGATCAATTTCCTGTGGGTCAATACCTGCAAATCCTATCGCATCTTTTGCTGCTTTTATAGCTAGTGATGCTGCGGTCTGATCTCCGCTTACTACTCGTCTCTCTTTTATACCTGTTCTACTAACGATCCATTCGTCGTTTGTATCAACTATCTTGGATATATCATCATTTGTTATTACTGTTTCAGGAACGTATTTGCCAATTCCAATTATACTTACAGGGTTTAATTCATTATTATTCATATTTTATTCAACTCATACATATTTGCTATTTTACCGTTTATATCAGTTTCTACAGCTTCTTTAGCAACTCTTATAGCATTTTTAATAGCATATGCTTTGCTGCCGCCATGGCTGATTACGCATACGCCTTTAATGCCTAAAAGTAAAGCTCCGCCGTATTCTTCATAATCTGATTTTTTCTTTAGCTTTAGAAATGCCGGTTTGGCAATTGCTGCGCCTAACTTTGTCCATATAGATGAATTAAGCTCGTGCTTTAGTATTTTAAGTATCATATTTGCAACGCCTTCTGCAACTTTTAATGTAATATTGCCAACAAAGCCATCACAGATAACAACATCAGAAACACCCATAAATAACTCTCTGCCTTCTACGTTGCCTATGAAATTAATATGGTCTTGATGTTGTGCTAATAGTTTATATGTATTCTGGGTTAGCGTATTTCCTTTACTGGATTCGCCCCCTATATTAAGTAAGCCAACACGTGGATTTTCAACGCCATATATAGACTTTGAAAATATGCTTCCCATTGCAGCGAACTGATAAAGCATATTAGGTTCACAAGTGCTATTTGCACCTGCATCTATTAGTATGGCAGGTTGTTTAATTGTTGGCATTGTAACTGCAATTGCAGGCCTATCAATTCCGGGCAATCTTCCTAGTCCAAATAAGCTCGCAGCCATAGCTGCACCTGTGCTACCAGCAGCAACTAAAGCTTGAGATTCGCCTTTTGCAACTGCATCTACGGCAACAACTATTGATGCATTTTTCTTTCTTCTTATAGCAGTACCAGGTGCTTCATCCATCTCAATAACTTCATCAGCTTGAGTTATCTTGATATCAAGCCCGCTGGTATCATATTTTTTAAGTTCTTTTTCTATTATATCTATTGGTCCAACCAATTGTAGTGCAACGTTATATTCTTTTGCGCCGATTATCGCCCCTTTGATTGTTTCAATCGGAGCGTAATCTCCACCCATTGCATCTATTGCTATCCTAATTGACATTTTTGTTTACTGTTCTTCTTTCAGCTTTTTACTTGCAGGCTCTTTGCCATAATAACCACATAAGCCACATACTGTATGAGATAATTTTGGTTCTCCACAGTTCTGACATTTTGCAATTGTTGGAACTTCAGCTTTCCATTTTGATCTTCTGTGCCCTTGTGCGCACTTACCGGTTTTCTTCTTTGGAACTGCCATGACTTACACCTTACTTTCTATTTATTACTTATTTTTATCATTTTTTTCCTGAGGGTTGCCAGTTTCTTGTTCGGATAATTTTTTAAAGACTTCTAATCTAGGATCAACTGGTTTTTCTACTTGTAGATTCTGAAATTCTTTAGTACCAGGACATTCTTCCTGACACAATTTTTTGCTTGGTAGATTAAGGAGTATACTTTGATATACCAAGTCTGTTACATCAATCTCATTCCTACCTTTTAATTCTTCCACAAAATTTTCTTGAGTCAACTCGATTTCTTTTGCAGAAGATAAACTACCTGTAATGAATACCTCCTCAATATCAACATCAGCATGATAGGGATAATTAACTATACATCTATCACATTCCAGCATCATGTCTGTCTCGGCATGCCCTTTTATTTGAACACCACCAGAAATTAGGCTGGCTGTTATCTTGCCCTCTACGGTTTTATTATTGCTAAGCTCACCTATGACCTCACTAAATTCAAGTGTCATCTGACCTTCAGGTGTATTCATTAATTCTTCAATGTTTATCTTCAACTTTGCTGTCTTTCTGCTTTTTTGTTTATGCCGTTTTCAAGCTGGTTTTTGGGTCGTAAAGCCTATATACTTTGTTTTATTATTCCGATATCTGAAAATATTGTGCATCTGGAATAAAAAAGCCAAATTTTAGACTAATAATTCACCAACCTTTTGACTATTTCATTCTATTTGCAAGAAAGATTTTGTCAACTTGCATTTTTATTAAGTCAATTTACTTAACTTAATAATTTTTCTGAAATTATTGTTTGCTTGATATTTCTACCAGAAAACAATTTAATTAATTTTTATTTAGATTTTTTCTTAAGTCTTAATATTCTTTGCTTTACATCAGAAAATCTTTCAGCCCCAGGGATTTCCTTTAGGAATTTTTCATAAGCTACTATTGCTTCTTCATTTTGGTTCATATTTTCAAGCACAATTCCAAGATTGTAATATGCCTGATAATAGGTGGGGTTCAGTTCGATGACTTTATAAGTCGCATCTGATGCTTCTTTATACCTGCCGGATTCTTTATAAGCAATTCCTAATCCAAGATATGCGTCTGATGATCTGGGATTTTGTTGGATAGCAAGATTGTAGAAGTGTATTGCGCCGTCAAAATTTCCAGCAACCAGCATTGAATTAGCTTTGCCATACAAAGTCCTGTAATCAGCTTTATTCTGTGATAATACGGGGCTTAGAAATAAGGCTGATGAAATTAATAAAAGACCTAAAATTATATATCTTTTCTTATTCATAATTACATTATAAGTCATTTTCTTAAAAAGTTTCCTTAATTTAAGAAAATAATTGTTAACTTAAATTAGGTGATTTTATCGCCAGTTATTTTAAATTTTTTCAAACAGTCATATAATTTATTAAAGAGAGTTTATTTTGTAGGAGAAAAAACATGGATACAGTTAAAAAAGGCAGAGCCTGGGTCTATAAAGATAATGTTGACACTGATGTAATCATACCGGCCAGATATTTAAACACTACTGATCATAAGGAACTTGCTTCTCATTGCATGGAAGACATTGATCAGGATTTTGTAGTCAATGTTAAAGCAGGTGATATTATGGTAGCCGGTGAAAATTTTGGTTGCGGCAGCTCAAGAGAACATGCCCCGATAGCAATTAAAGCTAGCGGTGTTTCAGTAGTAATAGCAAAAACTTTTGCAAGAATTTTCTTTAGAAATGCTATTAATATTGGCTTGCCAATTATGGAAAACGCTGAGCTTCCTGATGAAATAGATCAACACGATGAAATCGAAGTTAATCTTGAAACTGGTGAAATCAAAAATTTAACAAAAAATAAAACCTATCAGGCAAGTCCATTCCCAAAATCAATTCAGGAACTTATTTCTGTTGGAGGTTTAGTGAATTATACTAAGCAGAAATTAAGCAAGTAAATTAAACGGATATAGAGTGTGACTAGAATAAGGGGCTATGAATGGCACAAGAGTTTAAAATTGCAGTATTACCCGGTGATGGAATCGGGCCTGAAATAATTGAACAGGGAATAAAAGTATTAGACGCAGTATCAAAGAGGTTTAACCATAAATTTATTTTTACTAAAGGCTTAATTGGTGGCATTGCCTATGATAAAACGGGTGTGCCATTGCCTGATGAAACATTGGAATTGGCAAAAAATTCAGATGCGGTATTTTTAGGTGCAGTAGGCGACTGGAAATATGACACACTTGAGCCAAATCTGCGCCCTGAAAAAGCATTGCTTGGAATTAGAAAAGCATTAAATCTTTTTGCTAATTTACGTCCAGTCACTGTTTATGAAGAATTAGTTTCAACCTCGACGTTAAAGGAAGAATATATTTCCGGCGTTGACATTATGATAATTAGAGAACTTACCGGTGGATTATATTTTGGAGAACCAAAAGGTATAGATACAGTCAATGGTCAAAAAAGAGGCTATAATACAATGGTTTATACTGAATCCGAAGTCGAAAGGATTGCTAAAGTGGCCTTTGAAGTAGCTATGAAAAGAGGCAAAAAACTATGTTCTGTAGATAAAGCTAATGTTCTTGATGTATCCAGACTCTGGCGAGAGGTAATAGAGAAGGTTGCTAAAGATTATCCTGAAGTAGAATTGTCGCATATGTACGTCGATAACGCTGCTATGCAGTTAATTAGAAATCCAAAGCAGTTTGATGTTATGGTTACTGAAAATATGTTTGGCGATATATTATCTGATGAAGCTTCTATGTTAGCAGGGTCTCTTGGCATGCTGGCTAGTGCAAGTCTGTCTGATAAAGGGCCTTCTCTGTATGAGCCTATTCATGGAAGTGCGCCTGATCTTGCGAATCAGGATAAGGCTAATCCAATAGCAACAATTATGTCTGCGGCAATGATGCTTAAGTATAGTTTTAATCTTGATACAGAAGCAGATGTGATTGAAAAAGCAGTAAAGTCAATTCTTG
>DNSU01000184.1:9145-9421 GCA_003499585.1 Cyanobacteria bacterium UBA9579
ATATAGAACCGGCGATATAATAAGTGAATCTAAAATACTTGTAGGAACTGCCAAAATGGGTGATTTAATTGCTAATAAAGTTTTGCAAGTGTAAATAATACATTTAATCTAAAGAATTCCTCGATGCTTGCGTCGTACCATTAGTATCAACTGATACCTCTGAAACCCATAACTGTCCAAAGTCCTGAAAAATCCGCATAAACACTAGCTGGAATTAAAAGCAAACGGATTGTTTGCGCTAAAAACTGGATTCATTTCAGAATGCCATTCTCGCAT
>DNSU01000206.1 GCA_003499585.1 Cyanobacteria bacterium UBA9579
TTTTTGCATTTTTAGCAAGACAGTCTCTTAATTATTGTAAATATTAATAATATTTGGAGTAAATTTCGCTTCGGGAGAATTTTTATATAAGCTAGATTATCATCAGTTGTATAGTTGACACTTTTTATTTTACTGACAAAATAGAGATAACATAAATTAACTGGGAAAAAGAGAAAATGAGCAGCGTGGGCAGTAATCCAAATGCAAGGAAAAAATCATTCCTGCTTGTCTTTAACAGTGAAGCCGGAAAAGGTCAGCCTGAACATAAAAAAGAAATCATTACCAGATATCTAACCGGGAAAAACTGTGATTTTAAGATTATAAATACCAACGAACTTGATAAAGAAATTAGTTTAAACGTATATAACGCAGTAGTTGCTGTTGGTGGAGACGGAACTGTATTAAAAGTCATTCCTTACCTTGCTAATACCAATGTTAAGCTTGGAATAATTCCCTGTGGTACTGCTAATTTGTTTGCGGCAAGTCTCTGTATTCCATCTAATATTCAAAAAGCAATAGATATTTTAATAAATGGCAGCACTTCTAACGTTGATATAGGTAAAGCCGGTGATGAATATTTTGCCCTCAGAATTGGTATAGGCTATGATGCAGAAGTGATCAATAGCACCAGTAGAAGATGGAAACAAAAATTAGGGTATCTGGCATATTTTATTCAGGGAGTCATAAATTGTCTGCATTTATCAAACAAATCATACAAAATTACAATCGATAATAAAACTATAGAAGTAAACGCTAATTCTATCATAGTTGCTAATGCAGGTAATATGTTCAGGAATCTATTTACAATAGCCCCTGCCGGTTCTATTAATGACGGTAAATTAGATATATTTATCTTGCTTGCAAGGAATTTGTGGGACTTCTTGGTTGTATTTTTCCAGATCCTGACAGGAAAACATTATCTGAATCCAAATGTGATCTATGGGCAGGCACAAAGTATTAAGATAGAAACCAATTATAAAAATACTCACATAGATGGTGAGCCTTATTACAATTCAAATTTAGACATCAGTGTAATACCCAAAGCCCTCATGGTTATGGTACCTTAATTACCCTACATTAAATTATTAGGGGAGATAAAGAATTGAAGAGGACTTACTTAATCACAGGCGGGGCAGGGTTTATTGCCAGCCATTTGGTAGATAGACTGATTAATGATGCTAACATTATATGTATAGACGATTTTAATGATTTTTATTCACCATCTATAAAAAGAAATAATATTAAAGAGCATTTAAATCATCCCAATTATAAGCTATATGAAATGGATATAGCAGATTATGAGCAGTTACGAAAAGTATTTGAAGTAAATAATATAACTCATATAGTTCACCTTGCAGCAAGAGCAGGAGTTAGACCTTCATTACTGGAACCAAGGCTTTATGCTCAGACAAATATTACAGGCACCTTAAATCTTCTTGAACTGGCTAAAGAGTTTAAAGTTAGCAAATTCGTTTTCGGATCATCCAGCTCTGTATATGGTGCAAGAAAAGATGGCCCATTTAATGAAGAAATGCAGATAAATAAACCCATTTCTCCTTATGCAGCTACAAAAGCAGCAGGAGAGCAGATTTGTTATACATATAGTCATCTATATAATATGAATATAGTATGTCTTAGATTCTTTACTGTATACGGCCCACGCCAAAGACCAGACCTGGCTATACATAAATTTTCTAAACTGATTCAGGAAGGAAAACCTATTCCTGTTTTTGGAGATGGAACTACCAAAAGAGATTATACATATGTAGATGATATTCTTCAGGGTGTTATGGCGTCAATTGAATATGATAACACTCCATTTGAAGTTATAAATTTAGGAGAATCACAGACTGTTGAGCTAAATTATCTAATAAATTTACTGGAAGAAAATCTTCACAAAAAAGCTGTTATTGAAAGAATGCCAATACAACCCGGAGATGTTCCAATAACGTACGCTGATATTACCAAAGCTAAACATTTACTCGGTTATAATCCGACAACTCCTATTGAGAAAGGCCTAAAAAACTTTAATCATTGGTTTAATGAATATTATAATCTGACAAAACTATAATGTTTTATTATTCTATTTTTTGCTATAGTGTCATTGTATTACAGCTCTATTAGATATTCAGGATAGCAATATGCAAATAAGACAAATTATTCTTTTAACATTCATGATATCCAATTTAACTAATGCTGGTTATGCTCAAATAGTTCAGGATGCAACCGGGTTTGAGCTCAGGCAGGAGTTAAATACTATTAAGCAGGAGCTTATTAGAAAAGGAGAAATAAGCAGTAATAATCAGGATACAGAACAATTAATGCAAAAAATTACCGAATTATCTAAAAAACTTGAAACAGCCGAAAATAAGATAAAAACTATACAGCTTGAATTAGAAACAAAAAATAATGAGCAAAATCCTAAGTCTGCTGAACTTGTAGATGTTGGATTCTGGCGCAAAGATTCAAAAGATCAGCAAGTTCTGGATCTAACTAATAAAGTTAAAGAACTGGAAATAAAATTAAATAAGTATAAAAGCTCTAATATGTCTGATTTTTCAGGAATTGCCAATAACTCAGACTACAAAAGGCAGCTTGATACATCTGCTGATACTATTGTAGAGCAGACCAGACAATTGTCAAAAGCCTATGAAGAAATAGATAAATTAAAAAGGAATTCGATTTCTACTGATAGATTAACAGATAGCATTATACTGCAAGCAGAAAAGCTTCACCTGCAAGGGCAAACGCAGGAAGCCATTGCAATTTATGAAATACTTGATAAACTTGAGGTTAGAAAACCTAAAATATATCAAAATCTGGCTGTAATTTATCAGGGCTTAGGAATGAACTCTGAAGCCGAAAAACAATATGATAAATTTTACTTACTCTTTCCTAACTTAAAGGGTGATGTAAAAATCAACAGACAAAAAAGATAATAAGTGATAAAATCACCAAACTTAAGTTAGTGCCAAAGACATTTATTTGAGTCTTCAACGGAAGAATTGGTTACTTAAAAAAGTGACTGTGTCACTAAAGATTATATAGCAATATTGGACAGTGTAAGTATTCGCTAAATTAAGGAGGGTTTTATATGGTATCAATACAGGAAAGATTTCACAGCACTGTAGACAAATATGAAGCTAAAGACTTCAGTTTCTTTTTCAAAAGCCTGGATGGCATTAGTGAAGACCAGTTAAAACAACATTATACTCTTTATGAAGGGTATATTAAAAAGATTAATGAAATTCAGGATTATCTTAAAAACGCTGATCACAAGAGTGCTAACGCAACATATTCTGAAATGAGAGAATTGCAGGTAGAGCAATCTTTTGCTTTAAATGGCGTAATCCTGCATGAATTATATTTCTCAAATATGGTTGATAGAAAAACTGAACCAACTGATGCTTTTAAAATGGTTATCGAAAGAGATTTCGGCAGCTGGGAAAATTATATTAATGATTTAAAAGCTGTTGGTATGAGCATGAGAGGATGGGCAATAACAGCTTATAACTATAGAGACGGGAAAGTCCATAACTATGGTTTAGATGCCCATAATATGTTCGTCCCGCTTTCAGTAAGACCTCTTTTGATTATGGATGTTTATGAGCATGCTTATATGGTTGATTATGGTATCAAAAGAGCTAGCTATATCGATTCATTCCTTAAAAATGTCCATTGGCCTGTTGTATCTGAAAGATTTGAATCAGCTCTTAAGACTATTCCTGAAGAAATTTGTAAATAACATACAGGATTGTCAATGGAACAATAAGTTTCTGTCTTGTAATTTCTTAAGTAGCCCTTTGAATATATTTTTCAGAGGGCTACTGCTATGTCCCAAAAATTATAATGATTTTTGCAGGAGAT
>DNSU01000127.1:0-1810 GCA_003499585.1 Cyanobacteria bacterium UBA9579
AGAGGAAGGGATTCGAACCCTTGTGGCTGATGAGAGATATATCCCATTATAAGCAAGTATAGCTTGCATTTAAGCATAAATCAACATAAATCCATTTTAAGAACACAATACCTATCATTTGGCTTAACTGCATATATGTTAAACATTTGTCGCCTATCAATTGACAGTATGCAAAATATAGTTTATACTTTATATATGATTAAAAGTTTCAAAAATAAAGGTTTAGAAAAACTGTTCTTAGATGATGATCCAAGCGGAATTAATACGGAACATATTGAAAAGGTACAGAATATTCTCTTAACTATTGATTCAGCAACTAATGTAAAAGATTTAAACCTTCCAGCATTTAAATTACATCAATTAAAAGGAAATAGAAAAGATATATGGTCAATAACAGTAAGAGCAAATTGGAGAATAACCTTTAGGTTTGAAAAAGAAAATGCTTATGTATTAGATTACGAAGATTATCATTAAAAGGATGGTTGATATTATGGAAATGAAGAATCCGCCTCATCCAGGAAGAATATTAAAGCAAGAATGTCTTAAGCCTTTGGGATTATCAGTAACAGAGGCAGCATTAAAACTTGGTATTACCAGGCAAACTTTGTCAGAAATAGTCAATGGTAAAACTGGTATCAGCCCTACGATGGCTCTTAAACTTGCAAAGGCTTTTAATACCACACCGGAATTTTGGTTAAATATGCAGCAAAAGTATGATCTTGCACAAGCAAGAAAAACCGCAAAACTTGATGATGTTCAAAAAATGTATGGTTAGGAGTTTATAAAAAGCTTGGAGATTCAAAGGCGTAAATTACATTTTAAATTATGATGGACACTCCAAAAAATGAAAAAGAGAATTTTACGATAGTTCATTGCAAAATTTAATGAAAATTTATCTTGCTTTGTTCTCTTTTATTTCAGGCAGGCTTTAATCGTCCCACTAGCGAGCTGTTTTACTTACTACAAGCCACTTTTCTCTTTCTGAGTACAATAGGGTAGTAGAGAATTCGAACCCTTGTGGCTCGAAGATAGATTTATTTCATTTTAACTTTATAAGTCAAGTATAGCTTGTATTTATACTATAATCAAGGTTATTTTCAGATATCAACAAAATACTTATCAAAGACTTGATTATGCTATCATATTATGCTACCATAAAGTAGTAACATAAAGAGGTAAAATATATGCCAAAAGTTTCTATCTCACTTCCAGAAGATATAATTGAGTTCATAGATGAACAAGGTAAAAATAGAAGTAAAACCATAGTCACTATACTTGAAGATTATAAACAATTAAAACAAAAAGAAACTCTTGAAAAAGCATATGAGGAATATGCTGAATTCAGTAAAGAAGATGATAAAGACATACAGGAATGGGAAGAAACAGCATTGAAAGATATAGGTAAAGAATAATGGTAAGTCCAAAGCGTGGTGAAATTTGGATTATTGAGTTTGATCCTTCTGTTGGTACTGAAATACAGAAAACAAGACCAGCATTAATTATTTCAAATAATATTGCAAATGATAAAAGTTCAAAGGTAACTGTTGTCCCCCTTACAAGTAGAATAAAAAATATTCCTATAATTGTTATTGTTGATCCTGATAATCTAAATAACCTTGATAGACAAAGCTTAATAAGAATTCCTGATATCTGTACTTTTGATAAATGTAGATTAAAAAGTAAAATTGGTGAAATCTCAAAAGAGAAATTAAAAGAAATTGATAAAAAACTGAAACTTCATCTAGAGCTACACTAATAAATTCATCTTAAAACAATGACAAAGCTGTTGGTATAATATCAACAGCTTTGA
>DNSU01000127.1:1864-2086 GCA_003499585.1 Cyanobacteria bacterium UBA9579
ATAATATCAACAGCTTTGTCATTGTAGTTTGTTATTGCAACGGCCACTCGAAAAAGTGGATAAGAGAATTTTTGGATATTTTAGTTTTAAATTCGCAATTCCAGTAATTCTCTTAGCATGCAATATGCTTAGATAGCGACACGCAGGGCGACTATACGGCTTAATTTCTGTCTACGTATGCGTTTTAAGGACTTATAAAAGGAGAGGAAGGGATTCGAACCC
>DNSU01000127.1:2150-4208 GCA_003499585.1 Cyanobacteria bacterium UBA9579
GAAGGGATTCGAACCCTTGTGGCCGTGAAGCCCATTCGCTTTCGAGGCGACGCCAATAGACCAAACTCTGGCACCTCTCCATATTCTTAAAGACTGATTTAGCCTTCTTTTGTTGCATATACATTAAATTTAGCAGTACACCAATAAAACCTATAGTGGTTAACTAAAAATTGGTGACAACATCACCAATTTTACAATAAGCCTGTCTCTTATCAAACCAAATTTAAAAATTAAAAATATTTTATTGCCATTAATTTAGGACAAAATAAAACTAGCTAGGCAACAGTCAGAAAGCGATTTTTTATGATATTATTCAAATTTGTTTTTAAATTTGACTTAATATTATGTTACAAACTAGCAACTTTTATTATTACGTAACTTTAAATAACTGGAAACTCCTCTATAAACTCCGTATTTTAAATTCTATCCTCAAATCCCAGACAAATGGGATTTTTCTTTTTTGTTCACATAAAAACCCCGGACAATAATCCGGGGTTTTTATTAGTTATTAATAAGTATTTTTTGTTGTACGACTTAACGACAAGCTGTTAATTGACCACTTCTGATAGCTTCTGTCAAAGCAGGTACTACTTCAAATACATCACCTACTATGCCATAAGTAGCAACCTGGAAGATAGGTGCTTCAGGGTCTTTATTGATAGCAACAATGATATCACTGGAATTCATGCCGGCTAAATGCTGAATAGCTCCTGAGATAGCACAAGCTATGTATAATTTTGGATTAACTGTTTTTCCGGTTTGACCAACCTGATCACAGTGTTGTTTCCAGCCAGCATCAACTGCTGCACGACTTGCACCAACTGCACCGCCTAAAACTTGAGCTAAGTCTTCAAGAACTTTGAATCCTTCAGCATTTTTCATGCCTCTACCACCTGCAACGATAATATCAGCTTCATCGATTCTTAAGCAGTTGCTGCTTGTGCAAGAAGCAAGAAACTCAAGAACTTTGGTTCTTGCAAGTGAAGGATTAACATTGTAATCGAGTTTTTCTACCTGAGCATTATTACTATGATCAGGTTCTGGCTTTGGTAATACTTTTGGTCTTACTGTAGCCATTTGAGGTCTTGAATTTGGACAAACAATAGTTGCCATTAAACTGCCGCCAAATGTTGGTCTGATTGCAGCTAAAAGACCTTTTTCATTAATAGCTAATTCGGTACAATCAGCTGTAAGGCCTGTATTTAATCTTGAAGATATTCTTGGAGCCACGTCTCTACCTGTTGTTGTAGCACCAATTAGTAATATTGACGGTTTTTTATCTCTGATTGCATTGCATATAACATCTGCATAAACTTCGGTGTTGTAGTCTTTTAAATTGTCGTTCTGAACTAAATATACATTATTAGCACCAGCTGCTGACATTTCGTTTACCATACCGCTAACATCTTCATTACCAGCAAGGAAAAGAACACTGACTTCTTCACCGCTAAGTTGTTTTGATAATTCTTTTGCAGCACCGACTAATTCTAAAGTAACGCCTGCTAATTCATTGTCCAGAGTTCTTTCTGCAAGAACCCATATACCTTTATATAATGATACATCTATTTCGCTCATTCAATATTCTCCTAATTATACAAGAACTTTATCATTTTTAAGTTTTTCAACTAATACATCAGCAGCTTCTTTTGCACTTGCTGCATTTATCATTTCTCCTGCATTTCTTGCTTCTGGCCTGAAAGCTCTGGATACAAAAGTTGGTGAACCTTTAATGCCAACCTGTGCATGCTCAAGACCGATATCTTCCATTGAAAATTCAAGAATCTGAGTCTTGTTAGCTTTCATTACACCTTTAATAGAAGGCATCCTTGGCTCATAGTCACACTTTAACATACATACCAAACCTGGAAGCTGCATTTCAACTTTTTGAATGCCTTCCTCGATTTCACGTTTAGCAACGATGGTATTTCCACCTGTAGCTTCAACTTCTTTTACGTATGTCACTTGTGGTAAACCAAGATGTTCTGCAATACTTGGGCCTGTTTGTGCGGTATCGCCGTCAATTGCGAATTGGCCGCATATAATTAAATCAAAATTACC
>DNSU01000127.1:4267-7115 GCA_003499585.1 Cyanobacteria bacterium UBA9579
TAATTAAATCAAAATTACCAACTTTTTCTTTAATTGCTTTTGCTACTGTACGGCTGGTTGCTTGTGTATCAGCACCGGCAAACTTTTTGTCTGTAACTAGTATAGCTTCATCAGCTCCCATTGCGATCGCTCTTTTAAGGGCATCTTTAGCCTGCGGAGGTCCCATTGTGAGAACTGTAATTGTGCTGTCAGGATTAGCTTCTTTGATCCTGAGCGCTGTTTCAACTGCATACTCATCAAACGGATTTAAAATACTTTCAACTCCATCTCTGATCATGGTATTGTTTTCAGTCCATTTGATATCAGCAGTATCAGGTACTTGTTTTACACATACTACGATTTTCATTGATAAACTTTACCTCTCTAACATAATATTTATTAATCTACTTTTATTTTCGATCTACTCTGAGCAATTAGCCTGTAAGATTAAAAAAATAATTATCTATATATCTTTGCCCAATTAATATTATACTAAACATAATTTTATAGCAAATTCAGGCTAACTAGTGTATTTTCCTGAAAGAACCAGACAGGCACTAAGTATTATAGAATTACTTTTTTAATAATTAATAAAATTAAAAGCCGATAGAATAATCTATCAGCTCTTATCCATTTATCTCCTCTATAACTTTAAAAAATCTCCCGTATTATCTCTCCTATCTCAAATCAAGCTAGTCAAAAACGTTAATAGTATAAATCACTAATAATGAATGCAAAATTGAAACTAGTAAAATAGGTAAATATAAATGCATATAACTCTTCATAAGGCTAACTACCTTATTAACATAAGTGCTCATCTCTATACACTCCGTATAAATACTACGCCTCAAATATCCCAAGTTTTGATTTTCTATAAAAAGCCTAAAAGCTTGGTTTTTCCTTATTACCCTCATATTATATATAATACTCAAAGTTTTGATATAACCAACCTGTATAATCTTATTAAACTCTGAGTACCTAGATGGTTAGGTGAAAATATTAAAAAACTAATACAGCAGGATAATAATTCTTTTTCTTTTGTAAATTTTAAAATTGATATTATTTAGGTTCCATCTGAAATATCAATTTTGATACTCGAATAATTGATATGATTTCTACTGATTTAAATATATGAAAAATAAACTATTTATTTTAAAAGAAATTTTGATTGTGAATGTAAAGATTTCGTAACAAAATAAAAAAAATCATAAAGTTTATAAAAAAAATACCGATTAATATATTGTAGACCACTGATTACCATACCAAACCTCCTCCCCAAGTCTAGTAGCCGCCCAAAAGCGGCTTTCTTTTTTTGTTCAGAAAAGATTATTAAACTTTTTTAGAAATTATGTTCAGTATCCAGTATTAATCTGGTATAAGTTAAATATGCTAAAAGAATTTTCTAAATATCTCAGAAATAAAAATATAAGACCACTGATAAGCAGCGAAGATCAGTGGAATTCTCAATTCAGGCCAGCACCGAATATGCCGGAAATAAGAAAAGCTAATCTGATTGAAGATTCCAAACTAAAAATCAGGCAGATAAATATTGAGGATACAGAGTCGGGATTTGCATATTTTCTTGATGGCATTGAAAGAAAAGTCACTTTTAATGATAAAAGCAGGTTCGTTCCATTGATATACGGATATGTAGCTGCTGTAATAATGAAAAGAACCGACAAAAAAATGCATTCGATGGGACTGGAAGATAAGTCAGAGAAAGTTTATCTTCCCTGTAAAACAAGTATTGATGAGCCTGATAATTATATTGACCCCGAAGAGCTAAGAAATTACAGCTTTGTAATAGAAAATATCGGAATAAAAGATGAAACTACAGGAATTTATCCTCAATTTCCTAAAGAATTTGAAAGCAAAGCCCATAGTGATATTCAAGAAACCAGAGGAAGACTTGAAAGAGGCTTGGTTCTCGAATGGTTGAATCAGGATCATAATGACGGATGGCTGTTTGTAGATGGCAGGCTTGAAAATAAAAATAAAGAAATCACATCAAGCTCAAACATAGCAGGGATTATTAAATCACATCACGTATATTATTTTTCTTCAAAAGAGCAAAATGAAATTTTTAATCTAAAAAAAGGTGAGCGCACAAGCGTGTTTCAACCCGAAAAAGAAAATATTTACAGCTGGTATTTAAGACTTCACGAAAGTAAATCCAGCGGTAGCATCGATTTTGGTATAATTAGGGTTGAGATTCCTGCTAAAGAAGAATTATTATCACAGGTAGATACAATAAGCAGCTGGATTATGCTGGAAACAAACCCGATAGCATTCCCTGCTTCTCGTTGGGACAGGATGATTTATCCTATAAAATACTGCGAAGACTATCTAAAAAGCAAAGCCCCAAGCTGGGCAGTGATTGAAAGCTTGTGTTAAAAGTTATTTTATGATCTTATAAGATGCAGAATTCTGCATCCTACTATTACTGTTTGTTTTGTTACAATAGGTAAATTTTTTTATTAAATTAGCAATTTTTGATCTTCATAGTGATTTAAAAATTAGGTAATTAAATTTAAAAAAGGAAAAGTGCTATGATAAAAAATATTTCATTTGGTAATTCAATTTTGATTCCTAATAAAACAACGCTAGATGCTATAGAATTTAATAATAATGTAGCTGAAATAGCAAAGCAAACAGGCATAAACTGTGCTACAAATCGTATTGCTGGCACAACAGACAAAGACAGATATAAAGAATTTAATCAACTTATAACGTCTAATGATTTAGATGAATATAGAATGTTGGTAGAACTTGGCAAAAAATATCCTGAACTTGACCCAACAATGAATTATGAAGAATTATATGCTAACAATACAAGAATTCTAGACGTCAATATATAAATTTATTTACA
>DNSU01000127.1:7221-15621 GCA_003499585.1 Cyanobacteria bacterium UBA9579
CCCTGCTATTTGTTGTATGCTAAGTAAAAATAACTTAGGAAATAATTATGGAAATTGTAGAAAAAAAAGATATAAGTAAAAACCAAAAAACGCAGTTTGATGTAGTTGGCAGGGTTGTTGCTACGGAAAAAAATCCTAATACTGCTCAGTCATTTAACTTCTGGACAAATCTTGATTCTCCTGTGGGTATTGGAACTATAGTAAAAGTTGTTGATGATGAAGCTAAAAGAGTGATATATGGTATTGTAACTGAGGGTATAAGCTATACTGATTTGGCTGCGCCGATTCATGATTATATAAGCTCAGAGGGGGATCCTAATTTGGGCTTAACCGCACAGACAAAAAGACCAGAGATCAGGTATTATACAACTTCAGTATTAAAAATGGAGCCTGATGAGCCAATTCAACCTGTATCAATAGGTAACGTTTATCTGGCAGATGATGACGCAGTCAGAAAATCGCTCAGAATGGATAAATATGCTGATGAGACAGGTATACCTATTGGGCTTTATGTTAATGGAGATAACCAATCTCCTGTATACCTTGATTCCAAATTCTTAATTGGCCCTGAAGCGGCACATTTAAACGTGACAGGTGTTTCAGGATTAGCTACAAAGACCAGTATTATTGAATTCTTATTAAGCAGTACCTTCCAGCATTATCAGGGTGAAGGAGGAATTGCAACAGTATTATTCAATGTAAAAGGCGCTGACCTGCTATTCCTGGATCAACCGGCGGAAAATCTCAGCCCTGAAGAACTTAAAATGTATGAAAAACTTGAAATGGAAGTAAAGCCATTTGAAAACGTTAAATATTATGCCCCATATAAAGCTGATAAAGTGAATTTAAACACTTTAAGAAATCATGAAGATCTTATATCTAATGTAAGCCCTTTAACCTGGGGATTAGATGAAATTTTTGATCACGTAGAAGTACTTTTAAACAAAGATGATATTGATGCAAAAGCTGATGCCTTTTTATCTCTAATGAGAGAGAAAATTATAAATACAGATAAAATTGACTCTCATTATTGCATGCATAAAAAAATTCAAAATTTTAACGATGTTGAAGAGTGGTTTCAAAGAATCTTTGCAGAATCAGAAGGGCAAGATGGAGCAGGCAGTAGCGAAGGCAAATCCCAGTGGAGAGGCCATGCCATAGCTACAATAAGAAAAGTATACAACAGGCTTATTAATATAACTACAAGGTGCAAAGGGCTTGTAACTAATGATTCTGTCAGTCATGACCTCCCATGGGGCAAATTTGAAGACAGGGGGGTTTATGTAATTGATATAGCTAATGTAATCCCTCTAGCTCAGGATTTAGTATTTACAAGAGTAGTTGAAAAACTAAGAGAACAGCTTGAATCCAAGAGCCTAGGAGTGGATAAAATCATAGTATTCGTGGATGAATTGAACAAATATGCCTCAAGTGATTCCGGCAATTCATATTTAAAACAAACACTTCTGGAAATTTCGGAAAGAGGCAGATATTTAGGCCTTATTTTATTCTCAGCACAGCAGTTTAAGTCTCAGGTACATAAAAGAATTGTCGGCAACTGCGGAACCAGTATTTATGGCCGAATGGATATGGATGAACTTGCATCTCAGGGATACAGCGTCATGCCATCAACCATAAAAGCCGAATTAACAGTGCTTGAAAAAGGCAAACTTCTAATCAGACACCCGCATTTTAATCAATATATCTTTGTCAGATTCCCAAGACCTGCTATTATGACCAGTCAGGATGGCATGAATAAGTTTAAGTCATTTCCTGAAAGAAACTTCGAAGATGCAATGGTGCATAATTTTAAGCGCCTTGATAAAACCATAAAAGCAACAGATGTAAAAGATGCAATTGCAGATGTAGAACCTGATGAAGTTATTCGAGCATTTAACGAGACTGAAAGAAAAGGCAAGGAAAAGCCGCTTGAATATTTCAAAAAAGCACTAAGAAAAAAACCGCCAAGGCAAAGCTTTTCCGAAACACACTCAAAATCTCCTGCTGTAGTAGAAGATATTGACGACTGGCTTAATAATTAATTTTTATTATTCACTTAAAATATCCACTTAAGAGGATCAGTGACTGTTTTTTTAAGAAACTCAAGAATCTTATCAGCTTCGCTTAATCGAAATGATGTGCCCAGAGATTTCCATCCGCTCATATCTTTCTGTCTTTTGTCATATTCTACATTAATGAAAGCAGGTTGGTTTTCAAGTTGTGTTACTGAAAGGAGAAGCGTATCACCATCTGTGCTTCTATTTGACAAAAAAGATTCTTTAGCTTTTTCTACAACTCTCATTGCTTTTTCCAAGGTTTCAAGCTTTTCTTCCCTTCTTAATCTTGCATTATCAAATAAGGTTTCAAGCTTTTCTACCCTTCTTAATCTTGCATCATCATAGTTTGTATAAACTTGAAAATCTCTTGATAGTCCCTTAAAAGAGATATCTGATTTACCTATTAGCATGAATAAATGCCTCCTTTATTAATTAATTAGTTTCAATTGAATTCTTATCTAGTATATTAAAAGCCGCTAAAAAATTAACTTGCTAATTTTTAGACAATTTATTAAAATTTCTTAATACTCCTTTTAATAAGCCTGTTTGTGTTAAAATTTAATAGTATATAAATTGAATTGCAATAATAATTATGCGAATAGTTCATATAGCAGACCTACATTTAGGATATAGAGCTTATAACAAGCTGGACCAGAATGGTATTAACGTCAGAGAAAAAGACGTGATGAAAGCCTTTCAGGAAACGCTTGAAAAAACTGCAGAAATTAAGCCTGATCTAATTGTCATGGCAGGGGATATTTTCCACAGGCCAAGACCGAGCAATTTTACTATATTTGTGACTATTAAATTGCTGCAAAAATTCAGGCAAATCTGCGACGCCCCGATAATTATGATTGCAGGAAACCATGAAGCTGTTAAGTCAACTGAATCAGGAAGCATATTAAATATTTTTGAGACAGTTATTTCAAAAGTTAAAGTAGTGAATGACATCATACAGGAAATTCCTGTAGATAACCTCAATACTTCAGTATTATGCGTTCCTCATGGAGGGTTAGCCAATCTTGAAGAAACAGATTTAAGACCAAATAAAGATTATAAATACAATATTATGGTCATTCACGGCACATACGAGAATTGTCCTGAGTTAGTCGGCTACGGTAACGGTGCTATAATTAAAAAAGACAATATCATCCAGCCTGAATGGGGTTATATAGCTTTTGGCCACTATCATGGATTTACAGAACTCGCCCCTAATACTTATTACGCCGGATCAATAGAAAGAACTACTACAAACATCTGGCAAGAAGCAAAAGATAAAAAAGGCTTTATTGAATTTGACCTTGATAAAAAAGAATGCAAATTCCATGCCCTAAAAAGCCCACGACAAGTAATAGATGTTAAAAGAATTAACGCTCTTGACCTGAGTGCAGAAGAAATTAACCAGAAAATCCTGGATGAAGTAGCAAAAATAAAAGACCTTGATAACAGCATAATTAGAATAACAGTGGAAAATGTTGATCATATAGCTATAAGAAATCTTGATTATAAGAAAATCAGAGAATTTAAGAAGATTGCAGTACATTTCAGACTCAATCTGATTAGAAAAGACTCCGTAATAAAAACAGTAGACGCAGGTACTGTAGAAAAAAGAAAAGGCATTTATGACTATCTGGAAGAAGAGCTTGAACAATATGAACTCAACCAGAGCCTTGATAAAGGCAAGTTCGGGCAGTTAGCAAAAGAATACTTAGAACATTCCATAGTTTAGAGGAAATAAGAGTTATGATTAAGTCAGGTATATTAATTCCGTCGCTGGTGATGCTAACGCATCAAGGCTCCTTCATTAACATACCTGACTGCAAAAACTCTGGAGATAATATATAAAAATGCGGTTAATTTCACTTGAATTAGAAAATTTTAGACAGCATAAAGATACCCGTATTAACTTTTCAGACGGTATCACCATCATTAATGGCTCAAATGGCTCTGGCAAAAGTACCATTTTAGAAGCCATTAGTTGGGCTATTTATGGAACAGAAGCCGCCAGAGGTAACAAAGATTCTATCAAGTGGAATAAAGCCCCAGCCAGATCAAAAGTTAAAGTAGAATTGACTTTTGCATTGGACAATGAAACATATAAAGTCATTAGATGGCTTGATAAAGCAGAAATTTATCTCGATACAAACCCTGCTCCAATAGTTACAACCCAGCAGGAAATTACTAAATATCTTACAGATAAGCTTGGCATGACTAAAGATGAATTCTTTAATACCTATTTCACAGGCCAAAAAGAGCTTAATTTCCTTGGAAATCAAAAGCCAATCGAAAGAAGAAAATTCATAAGCAAAGTTTTAAACTACGAAAAAGTCAGGGAATCTCAAGAAAAAGTCCGCTCAGACAAAAATAATATCACTAATGAAATTCTTGGAATAAAGCAGGGGCTTGGAAACATTGAGATACTTGAAAATGAGAAAAATGAAAGTCAGGAAAAGCTGAGTGTTGCCAGCAAAAATCTAGAAATAAAACAGGCTGAACTTAAAGATTATAAAGCCAAGCTTGGCGAGCTTCTTCCAAGCTGGTCAAAAGTAAAAACTCTCAAAGAAGACTTTAATAGATATAATACTGAGCTTAAATATACTATTGACAAGCTTAATGATATTGAAAAAAATATAGAAAATCTCAAGAGCGAAAATGCTGATCTGGAACTTAAAACTAAAAGACTGGAAGAACTTGAAAAGCACTTAGACCAGTATAAAAAGACTGAAGCCAAAATTCAGGAGCTAGAAAAGCTTCAAAAGCACGAATATGAGAAACAAAAGCTGTTAGTACAACTTGAGAACATCAATCAGGATTTATCTCAACATGAAAAGAAGCTGGAAGAACTTAGTAAATTAACAGAAGCAAATAGGAATATTCCTGCTCAAATTCTCGTTATTCAAGGAGAAATGGACAAGTTAAAATTAACTGTTCAAGATGAAACCAGACAATGGCTATCTAAAAAGCAGGAAATCAAAACCCTCATAAGCCAGAAAGAAAAAGAACTAAATAAAGTAGCCACCCAAAGCTCCATCATTGAGCAAAAAGGCGAAGATGGAGCATGCCCGACCTGTGAAAGAACATTAAAAGGTGAGTTTGAAAAAGTAACTTCTCACTTTAAAGAAGTAATTCAGGATATCAGTAAAGAAATTCAGGAGCTGGTCAATCAGGAAGAAAGCCTGCATTCAGAACCTGAGATCATCACTACAAGTCGCTCAAAACTTGAACATTATGAGAAAAAGTTTCAGGACTTCAGTAAAATTCAAGGACAGTATGAAGAAAAAATTAAACTTGCTGAAACCCTGAAAACTGAGATTATAAAGAAAAAAGGGCTTAAAGAAACAATCGAAGAAAACCTCAAAAAGATTCCTGAAGGCTTTGATAGAGAGTTATTGGAAAAATTAAAAGATGAATTTGCTGATCTTAAAAAGATTTATGATGAAATACTTGGCTTAAAAGCCCAAACAATGAATAAAGACAGGATTAAAATTGTCTTAGACGCTGCGACCAAAAATAAACAGGAAGAAATAAATAAGAAAACAGAACTTGAAAATAAAACAAAACAGCTTAATTACTCGGAAGAAGAGTATAAGAATCTTGAAGAATTAGTTTTCAATACAGAAAAAGCCGCCAATCAGGTTCAATATGAAGTAGTAAAAGCAGAAGGTGAAGTTAAAGAAATTAATGCCCTATTAAACCGCATTTTGGAAGCAGAAAAAGCGTACAAAGATAAGCAAAAATTGATTAAATCCAAGCAGGAAGAGCTGAATTATCTGATTGAACTTGACAGGTTCTACGGCTATTTCCTTGAAAAACTCAATAATCAGGCTCGACCTGAGCTGTCTGAATATGCAAGTAAATTCCTGATGGAATTAACTGATGGCAGGTATTCACACCTTGAGCTAAACGATAAATACGAAATCTGCCTATATGATGATGGGGAAGTTAAGCCGGTCATCTCAGGCGGGGAAGAAGATATAGCAAACCTTTGTATCAGGCTTGCAATTTCACAGATGATAGCCCAAAGATCAGGAAGATCATTATCACTTCTAATACTTGATGAAGTTTTTGGCTCCCTGGATGAGAACAGAAGAAATAACGTTGTATCCTTGCTATACAGCTTAACAAACAACTTTGAGCAAGTGATATTAATTACTCACATTGAAGATATCAAAGAAGGCATAGATAATATCATCAAAGTTGAGTATGATGAAGAGCAGGGTTGCAGTATAGTGACATCTTCTGGTTTATATAGCCTTGAAGATATTGGCCTAAGTAAGCCCGAACAACTTGAACTTATTTAACGCGAATTCTGGAAGAATATTAGCACAATAGATAATAACGGAATTAGCTTAATAGGGAATGTTTTAAATCAATTATTCGGATATTATATTCTAGTTGGGGTATTTATGGGGTTTTTGGCTAATGGAATCAATCCAGACAGTAGCAAAATGTCTAGGTATAGTCGGTATCTTTATTCTGCCTTTATTAATTGCAATTGTTTCATATTATTTTATTTTTCTGGCTTTCTAAAAGAGATTTCGCTGAAGTCTCTTTTATTTATACAGTTATTCATTTATGACTTAATTAGTTTAGCAAATTTGCGCTTGCCGACTTGTAATATTAAAGAATCTTTAGAATTAAACTCAATTTTTTGAGCTATATCTGATACTTTCTCATTATCTATTTTTACTCCGCCACCTTGAATAAGGCGTCTGGCTTCGCCCTTACTTTGAGCAAGGCCTTTTTCAGCAATGAAATCTACTAACAAAGTACCTTCGCTAACAGGGATTTCTTCAATATTTTCAGGTAAGCCTTTTTTCTGGAATATGTTTATAAATTCCTGCTCGGCATTCTGAGCAGCTTCAAGAGAATGATACTCTGTAATAATAGTCCTTGCCAGCGTCATTTTGTAATCTCTAGGGTTTACCTGTACTGACTCGAGTTCTTTTTGATAATCTCTTAACTGCTCAGTTGAGACATCTGTGAGAAGCTCAAAGTATCTCATAATTAATGTATCAGGAATAGACATGATCTTTCCATACATTTCATTTGGATTATCAGTCAAGCTGATGCAGTTTTCAGGATATGACTTGGACATCTTAACAACGCCGTCAGTACCTTCTAATAAAGGCAACAGCATAACCATCTGAGGATCTTTTTTACCATAAGCAGTTTGAATATCTCTGCCCATTAAAACATTGAATCTCTGATCTGTCCCACCAAGCTCTATATCAGAATTTACAATTACAGAGTCATAAGCCTGCATAAGAGGGTAGAAGAATTCATGCACTGAAATCGGTTTTCCTTCAGCATACCGTTTGGCAAAATCTTCTCTTACCATCATTTGAGCAACTGTTACGTTAGATGAAAGTTTTAATAAATCAGTTAAATTCATCTTATGCAGCCAGTCAGCATTGTTAACAATCTCGGCTTTTGCGACATCTACCACTTTTCTCATCTGGTCGAGATAAGTTTTGGCATTTTCATCAACTTCTTCTCTGCTCAGACTAGGTCTTGTCTCGGATTTGCCTGACGGGTCACCAATCATGGCAGTAGCACCACCGATTATCAAAATAACCTGATGCCCTGCAAGCTGAAACTGTTTTAGTTTTCTCATTACAACAGTATGCCCAAGGTGCAAGTCAGGTCTTGTAGGATCAAGTCCTAATTTTACTCTTAAAGGAGTCTGGGTTTCTTCAGCTTTTTGAAGTTTTCTAGCAAGCTCCATTACTCCACCGGGTAAAACTTCTGCACCTCTGGCCAGAAATTCGGCTTCTTTTATAAATTTTTCTGTAATTTCTTTTTTTTCTGTTTTTTCCATACTCGCCTCTAATTGTTTTTCAAGATACTAAGGATTCTTTCCACGTCTTTGTCGCCCCTGCCGGATAAACAAACAACAATAATATCATCTTTTTGGGTTTTATGCATAAGTTCTTCTAAGTATGCCAGAGCATGAGAAGATTCAAGAGCGGGCACAATGCCTTCTAATCTTGTTAATAGTTTAAACGCATCTAATGCCTGATCATCTGTAACAGGATAATAATTAACCCTGCCAATATCTTTTAGATAACTATGTTCAGGTCCGACTCCGGGGTAATCCAGTCCTGCTGATATACTATGGGCTTCTTGAATCTGCCCGTAATTATCCTGCAGTACATAACTCATAGAACCATGTAACACACCGGATCTACCTTTAGTAAGACTTGCGGCATGCTGATTTGTTTCCACACCGCACCCTGCAGCTTCAAGACCTATTAAACTCACGCTCTGATCTTTTATAAAGCTGTAGAACATCCCCATTGAATTACTGCCGCCGCCGACACAGGCAAGGACATAATCAGGC
>DNSU01000107.1:0-156 GCA_003499585.1 Cyanobacteria bacterium UBA9579
ACTTGATGCCGGAGCTAATCCTAGTGCTATAGATGATTTTGGCAAAACCCCATTATATTATGCAGAAACAGAAGAACAAAAAAAGCTACTGCTTAAAGCCACAGCTATTTCTACAAAAATTTTAAAATTTATAAGTCTTGTAGGGTGCAGAATTCT
>DNSU01000107.1:333-1736 GCA_003499585.1 Cyanobacteria bacterium UBA9579
TTTTATCTTTTACGAATTTATGATATTAATTGGGGTAATGGTGACCATATAAAACATATTGGAGTTTATGAGTTTTAATGGTGCGCAGTGCGCACCCTACACGACTCTTTAAAAATCAGCCTGATGGAGATAAAAGAAGTTATAATTTTCAAAAAACAAATTTAAACCTTGACCCCCAATTTTAATAATAGTATATTTACTTACATAAACTTTAATTAATGTGGGCTTGTGGCGCAGCGGACTCATAATCCCTTGGTCGATGGTTCGAATCCTACCGGGCCCAGTCTTTTGTACAAGACTTTTGGCGATTGCCGAAATTTTTGCTTTTGGGAAATGTTCCAATTCTGTTCCACTTGACTACAAAAAAGCACAATAAAAGAGTTAATTTTTCAACGAAAGGTTAAAGCATGTGCAGACACAGACAAGTAAAGCATAAATATCTTTCCAAATCAAGACAAGGGTTTACTTTAGTTGAAATCTTGCTTGTTATTACTATAATAAGTATTATTGTTTCTAATACACTTCTTCCATTAATAATAAATGTTCAAAATCAGCAATATAAATCTGCTTGGTATAAGAATTTTTCAATGTTCAGTCAAGCATTTATTAATATGGAAAATACCGAAGGTGTCGGGACTTATACTTCTATGCCTTTAAGTAAAAGACAATATCTGGAGTTTTTATATCCAACCTTATTTAAATATGTAATAACTATAAAAAAATGCGACAGTTGGGCTCTACCCAGAAATGATAATAAATGCTGGTCAGCGGGAGGTAACTGGCAAAGTGCTACTGGAGATACTCTTGGCAGCCTTGATGCTTTAGGTTTTGGTTTTGTTCTTGCTGACGGAACGATGGGAGTCTTAGGATCTGTTAGTGAAAATTGTACAGTGACGTCTTCGGGTCTTACCGGAATTTGCGCAACAATATATTTAGATGTTAACGGCTTAAAAGGACCTAATACAGCAGGAAAAGATATTTACGGATTTTGGGTATTAAATAACAGAATAGTGCCTTTTGGTTATTCAGGTGATCAGTATGCCAATGCATATGATTGCAACACTAAGACTGCATTAAACGGATTTTCTATGTATACAGGATTTAGCTGTTCATCTTACTATTTAATAAAATAAAATCTAAAATCGTCATGCTGTACTTGATTCATCTTCATTTTTATTCTGGTTTAACTTATCGAGCCGGGCAGGATGCACACTGCGCACCGATAAATTCATACCTATCCACGGATAATCAACCAATAAAGACATCATGCCAGACCTATTTCTGCCTGACAAAAAGGATTTTGAAAATTGTGGCCGAATGGCTGGAAAGTGTGGCCACATGGCCACCATAATCTATGCTATACTGATAAGAATACCTCACATTGTCATTGCGAACGAAGTGAA
>DNSU01000107.1:1792-13210 GCA_003499585.1 Cyanobacteria bacterium UBA9579
GTCATTGCGAACGAAGTGAAGCAATCCAAAAAAATTGTAGCCAAATGGCCACTAGAAAATCACAAAAATCAAAACACGCAATAATCAAACCAGACAGGAATTACAGCCAAATCAAAAAGGTGCAAAACAGGTGCAAAAGGGTTGCAAAAATTGCAAAAAATATTCTAAAAAAACTCCAAATTTATTTTACAGTCTTAACCAATCTACTAATAATTTTATGATAGTATAGTAACGGCTAGATTGAGGAAAAGAGGAAACGTAATGGCTAATTTTATTACAATCATTAGAGCAATACTGGTATTAATAGTAGCTGGGTTGCTATTTATAGAGACAGCTTCGATTTATTGGACCTGTTTTGCACTGACAGTTATCATTATCTGGATGGACGGACTTGATGGTTACATAGCCAGAAAATTTAATGAATCTTCTAAACTTGGTGCGGTATTAGATATTTTAGGTGACAGGATTGTAGAAAATGTTTACTGGATTACATTCCTGGCACTTGGATGGATACCATTATGGATTCCCTTGGTAATCGTAATTCGTGTAATTATTACAGACGGTTTAAGAAGTGTAGCTTTATCAGAAGGTTATACTGCATTTGGTGAAAGCACAATGATGAAAAGTGGCCTTGGCAGATTCCTTGTAGCTTCCAATTTCAGCAGAGGCTCATATGCAATATTTAAAGCTATAGCATTTGCTCTTCTTATTGCTGCACATGTTCCGCAAGCATATGCATATCAAGACATTGTCAGCATAATAGCTTATGTTAGTGTCTATATAACTGTAATTTTTGCAGTATTAAGAGGATTACCGGTTATAATAGAAAGCAAACAATTCTTCTCAGAAAAATAGTATGAATAAAAAACCTTTTAGAATAGTACTAATAGAACCTGAAATCCCACAAAATACAGGCAACATTGCAAGATTATGTGCCTGTACAGGATGCGAGTTATATTTGGTTGGAAAATTAGGCTTTCAAATAACAGACAAATATTTAAAAAGAGCCGGCCTTGATTATTGGGAAGAAGTAAAAGTCGAAAGATATGAGAATATAGAAGATCTTCAAGAAAAATTCCCTGATAATAACTTCTATTACCTGACTACAAAAGCCCAGAAGCTATACACAGAAATAGAGTTTAAACCCGGTGATTTTCTGGTATTTGGAAGTGAGACAAAAGGACTGCCAAAAGAATTAATAGAGAAAAATCCGGATAAAAGCATTAAAATCCCCATGAAAATAGGTCATCGCAGCCTAAATCTCTCCAATTCAGCCTCTATTGTATTATATGAAGCAATCAGGCAGACAAACTTTTTAGCAGATTATATATAAGATAGCTTAACTTATTCCAAATTATTCAATATATCATCATATATTTTCTGTTTTGCAGTTAATTGGCTTAATTGTCTTTTAATGCTTTCATTATCAGGATCTTTAGCTATAAAATCAATTAAATCAGCTTTTTGCTCCATAATCCCTCTAAGTTTAATCTTGGCTACTATTCTAATAGGATTAAGCAAGTCTGCTGGGACTATTGATGAAACAAGAGTATCAAGCGACTCTTCACTTCCCATTATACTCTCATAATCCTGCTTTTCTACTTGTACTTTTTTATCTAAAATATTAATCTGTTTATGTAATATAGGATCATCCAATACACTTTTCCTGAAACTGTCCAGGACTCCTCTTGTTTTATCAGCCGGAATTAATTCAACATCAGCTTTTGTGTTTATATTATAAGAATTATTATCTGAATGATCTGAATTTATCATATTGTATCTCCATATGAGATATTTCAACTCTTCTTTAATAAAGCTCTTTTGTTTCCTCTATTACTTATATTAAGTAAAATATACAAAATAAATTGTTAGCATTACAGCATACTTATAGATATACTTACAACTCAGGCTATTCACATTTTAGATATACTATTTAATGGATAGTATATGAATTTACATAACATTTCTTATCGGACTATTTCTATATGAAATAATTATTAAAGTTTTTTCATAAAAATCTCTGAATACGACAATGACATATCTGACATTTTGATTTAGTATAAACAAATAATAATAATTACTAATTCGGGGGAAATTCTATGATTAAGGTTTTAACCGGAACTCAAATGAGAAATATAGATAAGCAAGCTATTGAGGAATTAAAAATTCCCAGCCTTATATTAATGGAGAACGCAGGCAGAGCAGTATTTGAGCAGGTAGTAGAAATCCTGAATGAAGTAAAAGATGAACATGTAAGCGTACTTGTTATATGCGGCAAAGGTAATAATGGTGGAGATGGATTTGTAGCAGCAAGGCACTTAATACTTGAAGAAATCCCAACATACGTATTATCTTTGTATCATGAAGAAGAACTATCAGGAGATGCTCTTGCCAATCATAATGCATTAAAGAATTTTACAGATATTTTTTATTATGATGAACTTGACCCGGAAACAATTCAGGATATACTATCTATTTCAACAGTTGTAGTTGATGCAATATTTGGAACAGGTTTAAATACTGAAGTTAAAGGACATTTATATCAAGTTATAGATACAATAAATGAATTTACGGAAGGATATGTAGTTGCAGTTGATATACCTTCAGGAATCGATTCAAATACAGGCCAAATTTTAGGCAATGCAGTAGTAGCTGATTACACTGTAAGTTTATTTAACCCAAAACTCGGAACAATACTATATCCTGGGGCGGAGCATTCAGGAGAAATAATAATTAATGATATAGGAATTCCAGAAACCCTGCTGGAAGACCCTGAATACAATATAAACCTGATCACGGCACATTATGCCTGCGCAAATTTACCGCTAAGACCTGAGGAAAGTCATAAAGGCATGTTTGGAAGTGTCTTTAATGTGGCAGGTGGCTATGGCATGACTGGAGCAGCATTTTTAAGCGCTTATTCATCATTAAAAGTAGGGGCAGGATATTCAATGCTTGCCACCCCTGAAAGCTTAGTGCCCATATTTGCTACAATGGCACCGGAAATAGTCTATGCTCCATTAAAAGAGACACCAAATAAAACCATATCCAAGGAAGCTGTAAATTATGCGCTTGAGAAGAGTGAAAAAAGTAACATTTTCCTCCTAGGCCCTGGAATAGGAACTGATCCTTCTACAATTGAATTTATATCTGAGTTTACACAAAAGCTTACAGATAGAGGATTACCGGCAATATTTGATGCAGATGCACTTAACTGTTTTACACTGATGGATAACTTTGTACTACCGATTAATTCTGTTATAACCCCACATCCAAAAGAACTTGCACGCTTATTAAAAGTAACTGTAAAAGACATTATGGATGATAGAATTGGCAAAGTCAGAGAAGCCGCCCAAAAATTTAATACAATAGTAGTTTTAAAAGGTGCAAGAACAATTATTGCAGAGCCAAATGGCACAATTTACATTAATCCCACAGGAAACTCAGCACTAGCAACAGCAGGAACAGGGGATGTATTATGTGGAATGATAGCCGGTTTTGCCGCACAGGGACTTGAATTAAGAGATGCCGCAATTCTAGGCGTTTACTTGCATGGCCTAGCAGGAGACTTAGCAGAACAGGATTTAACGCAATACAGCGTAACGGCAACATCCCTACTGGATTATATCCCTGCTGCAATCAAGCTGATTTATTAATCTATTCCTATTTCAATCCAGTATTCAGAAGGGAGATAGTATTTTTGGAAGCCTTTGAAGGCGAAGCTACTTCAACAGCGACAAAATACTATCTCCCTTGAAATGAAGCTTTTATAACAGGCTTTCCTAAATAAGTAAAACTAGCCATTATTTCCTGGAACTATTTTCCCTAGAACTCTATTATGCTTTGCACCTGTACAGGCCGGAACGTTATTAGGAATACCATAATAAGTTGTATATGCTAACAGAGCAAATGCTATAGCTTCCTTAAATTTACTTGAAATACCAAAGTCTTCATGGGTGAGTATTTTTACTTGATCACCAAAGTACTCTTCTAATAATCCTATTAAATAAGGATTATACGCACCACCACCACCGAGAACAATCTCATCGATTCTAGTTTTAGGCAAAATAAAATCTTTATATGCTTTATATATTGATTTTGCTGTTAATGCCGTCACTGTAGCAATGACATCATATCGGTTTTCGGGAGCAGAGGTTAAAATGCGCTTAGCATAATCTTTACTAAATAACTCTCTTCCTGTTGTTTTAGGTGGCTCTTGATTAAAATATGGTTCTTGCATCAAAGATTCAAGCCACTTTTCATCTATATTTCCCTGTGAGGCAAATATTCCATCCTTATCATAGTCAGCACCAAAAAACAGTTTTGAACAGTAATCTATAAGCACATTGCCGGGACCTGTATCAAAGGCAAATGGCTTAACTTGAGGACTTAATACAGTCACATTTGCCATGCCGCCAATATTTTGAATACCTCTTGCAATAGTATCAGATTTAAACAGAACCTTATCAGCAAAAGGCACTAAAGGAGCACCCTGCCCGCCAGCGGCAATATCTCTTGGCCGAAAATCTGCTACTGTTGTTATACCTGTTCGTTCAGCGATTGAGGATGGCTCTCCAATTTGAAGCGTACTTTTCATACTAAATAAATTAGTTTGCCACTCCTGAGGAATATGATAAACAGTCTGCCCATGGGATCCGATTAAATCAACCTCCTCAGGTTTCATGCCAATTATCTGTAATAATTCAAGAGCAGCCTGTGCAAAATACTCCCCAATAACAAAATTCATCCAGCATAATTCTTGAATTGTACCTTCTTTGCTGAACAATTTATGAATTTGTTGTTTTATATTATCAGGATATTCATATATCAGACTTGCTCTGACCTTGACTGACAAATCAGGATTAATTTCTACCAAACTAGCATCAATGCCGTCAACCGAAGTCCCCGACATCAATCCAATAACCAATTTTGATTCTAAATTTTCATCTCGCATAATCTTATTATATATTATGCAGACAATTATTTCGCATTTAAGTTTATAAAAAAGCTATATCTTAGAAATACAATTCTTCTCCATAAGCCTTTTGGGTAAATATACTTATAGCTTCACTAAGAGGAACCCCTTTTACGTTAATATCTACAATATCAGACTTACCTAAACCCAACTTTCCTGCTTCAAATAAATGCCTTACTGCCTGATGATTAAAACCAAACAATTTTGCCCCTACAGCATCAGCTGCAATTGCATCTTTGCTAGCAATAGTTATTCCTGTTTCTATAACTTTCCCATCAAGAGGTCCTGTTCCTATCATTGACGGATGACCTACAATGATTCCCAATTGAATAGGAAAACGCTTTGCCATAGCTACTATAAATCTTTGCAAATCATCAAATATATTATGATCATGCCCAGTCATACTATCTCTTGGATGACCATAATAGTCAGCAGCCGGGTAGCTTAAGGCTATATTTTTCAGGCATAAAGTTACTGTAGCAGTGGCATGCATCTTATGCTGGGCAAGTGATATTAGTGTTTCATATTCAAAAACTCTGGGATTAACCATGATTGACCTTTGAGGGCCAAAATCCAGTTTAACTTCTTCAAAAGGATGAGTATTATGATCAAAGAACTCTACTTTTTCTTCATTTAAGACATCTATCATGCCAGCCAACTTAAAAACATCATAGGTAATAGCAGCTCCAGAGCCACCAGTTGCTACAATTTTTTTGGGATTAAATTGTTTTATATATCGAATAACAGCCCTGAGAGTGTCACCTCTTGTGACACCTCTTAAATTACCGGGATCAGCATAAGTATCATTAGGCTTAATAGCGACTAATTTACCCTCGATAATATCTCTAAGATCCAATTCTCCTAAAGCCTGATTTATGGAAGCTTCAATACTTTCATCATTATGCCCTATAGCCACAATAGACATGCTTATATTCTCCATTTCCTAATATAGAGAATATTTTGCATACTTTATTAAATTTTTGAGATAACCGCATAGGCTACTTAACTTACTATATTTTTCAATAAAAAGCCTATAACTTATTCCAATTGCTGTCTGGAATGACACAATGCAATGGCAATAGCATCACAAGTGTCATCAAGTTTAGGAACTTCCTGTTCACTTAAAATTATCTGAATCATTTGCTTAATTTCATCTTTTTGCGCCCTACCATATCCTGTAATTGTTTGTTTTACCACAAGTGGAGTATATTCATATACAGGAATATCATATTGCTTAAGAGTCATCAATATAACCCCTCTGGCTTCACAAACAGGCACAATTGTCTTGGCATTTTTAAAAAAGAAAATTTGCTCTACAGCAGCCACATCAGGTTTATACATTTTAATTAACTGAGTCAAGTCATTATGAATTTCAAGCAGTCTTGTAACAGCATTTTCTTTTTTATCAGTCTGTATAGATCCTGAATTAACAATGCAATATTGATCCTCTCTAGCATTGCAATCCATATCGAGGATACAATATCCGGCAATTGCCATTCCAGGGTCTATTCCAATAATTCTCACATTAATCTTTCTTAAGTTATACTTATTTTGTTATCCTGGACAATTATAATTATTCTTCTATTAACTATAATTATATTAATTTATCAGAAATTTCAAGTTTGTTAACTTTAGTAATCAGGCAAAATCCCCCCTTAATTCTCTTAGAACGTTATTAATAGGCATAATAATGAATAGACAAAAACTCGAAACAAAACCTCAAATAATAAAAAACACCTCAAAATATATTCATAGATTAAGAAATAAATTTCCTAAAAAAGATGAATCGAATTTGAGGCTGGAAAAACATGCCATTCTACTAAGCTTTATATCAGGACTCGTTTTTGCTTTAAGCATGCCGGGCTATAACCTTGGCATTCTGGCATGGGTTGGATTAATTCCTTTACTTTTGATTATTAATAACAATAAATCCATAAGAAAGAGTCTTGTATGTTCCTTCGTTTTTGGACTTGGATTTAATCTATTAAATTTAAAATGGTTTCTAGGCTTACATCCTCTTGAGTGGCTTGGATTTAGCAATAATACCAGCTTTGTTATGACCCGATTAATCTGGATGTATATATCAACCTATAGCTCATATTTTATGGTTATATTTGGATTTACGGCTTTCGCTATAACAGGCCTTAAACTTGATGCTGTACGTAAAAGCTTTCTAATTGCTTTAAGCTGGGCATTTATACAAAACAAATTAATGACAATGGGAGAATTCGCCTTTCCATGGTCAATGATTGAGTATTCCCAGTATCAAAATCTCCCTATACTTCAGTTTGCACAATATATAGGCGGCATTGGTATTGGATTTTTCATTGTATTTATTAATTCTTTAATTGCGTTTATTGCATATGACCTAATAAATAAGAATATCGAGCTTAAACCTGCCGCAATAAGAATATCAACAATTACTGCAAGTATTGTTGCAGTTCATATAATTGGAACATTAATGTTGAATACCCCTGTAAAACATGACAGTACAATAACAGCAACGATAATACAGGGAAATATATCCGTAGAAGAAGAAAAACAGAATGCTTTGTCCATTAACGCAGTTAAAGAATATTTTTTAAAAGAAATTAAAAGGGCTCCTTCAGGGCTTGTAGTACTCCCTGAAACAGCTTTTTTCGAACTCCTTAGACTTCACGACTTCGATTTTTATGATGAATTAAACTCTGTTGCCAACATACAAAATAAAACATTAGTCTTTGGAACAGTAGATGTAACTCAAAAAAAAGGAAAACTCATATCGACTAATTCAGCTATTGTTCTGGATAAAATACTACAAACAAACGATAATAGCATTTATGACAAACAAAGATTAGTTCCATTTGGAGAATATACACCTTTTTCCGAACTTATACCTGACTGGTTAAAAAAGTTCACTTCTACAGCCTCAAATACAGACTTTTATAAAGGTGAAGATATTAAAGTAATAAATACAAGTATAGGTAATATTGCACCTAATATATGCTATGAGATGATCTTCCCTGACATAATAAAATCTCAGGTCAATAAAAATGCTAATATACTTGTAGGACTTTCAAATCTTTCGTGGTTTCGCAACACAATAATTAAAGATCAATTCATAGCATTTAGCGTTACAAGAGCAGCAGAAGCCCGAAAACCACTAATTTTATCAGTCAATACAGGATCTTCTGTTATTATAGATTCTAACGGTAAAATCCTGAAAAAATTACCTAAAAATTCTAAAATCTCAGTCACTACACGAATAGGGTACTCAAATGATAAATCATTTTTTTCACAAACCTTATTTTAAAAAAACTTTTATTATAGCTACCTGTGGGATTATGGCCTTTTTGTTTTCACTTAGTATCTATGCAGAAAATTTAACAGATAAAAACTTTGCTATTCTTAGCGATAAAAAGGTTTTTCTAGAAATAGCCGACACAGATGAAAAAAGACAGCTCGGTCTAATGTTTAGAGAAAATCTTGCAGAAGATCAAGGAATGATATTCCTGTTTGATAAACCTGATTATGTCAATTTCTGGATGAAAAATGTGAAAATTCCTCTAGATATACTCTTTATTTATAAAAATAAAGTTGTTAAAATATATAATATGGTACCAGGTTGCAATCAGGATCCGTGTGATATTTATCCGTCACAAAGTATAGTTGACTCTGTAATAGAATTAAAAGGCGGATTCTGCAAAAAAAATAATATAAAGATCGGACAAACAATAAAATTAAACAATTCCATCAAAGAAAAAATAAAATAAACGCTTACTCAGATATAATAAAACTATACACAACTCAAATAACGAGGTGAATTATGAAACAATTTAGCAAAAAACTAATACTTGGTATAAGTTTAGCTATAACAGGCATCTTATTAATAAGCCAGCTGGCATTTGCAGCTCCAAGAACTACAGTAATTGTATTTTGCACTGAATGGAATGCAAAATGCAGAACAGCAGTGCCTGCTATTGAATCAATAGTAAGCTCATATAATGGTCAATTTGATGTACAACAATTCAATATAGATTTAAATACAACTCCCGAAAGAGCAAGAGCTATGGGAATAAATATCCCCTCAAGAATTCCACACGTTGTAGTAATAGATAGAAATGGCAAGATAGTATTCCAGCAGGATTACTCTTCCCAAACCCCGACACAATTAAGACAGACTCTAGATTCGCTTGCCAGATAAAGTTATTAAAGACAGATATAAAAAAAGAAGGATTTTGGTGCAAAATCCTTCTTTTTTTATTTATTATTCACTATCATTACCATTTTCAGTAATAAAGTTTTTTTCAGGTTTAACAATAACTACTGATTTGGTTTCATTGATTTGAGTTCTTGCCTGACTTAATTTATCCCTAATGTAATCTTCAAGTCTTGATCCTCTAATCATTCTATCAATGTAGCCATTATTGAGTTTGACAGCCTTTTCATAGGCTCCAATTTCTTCAAGGGTCTCTTTTATTTGTTCAAAATCATAATTATATGTAGGTTTTGACTGGCTGGTTAATACTTCTCCGGTAGTAGATTGAATATCTTTACCACCTTCTTCAAAATAAATTTTGAATATTGATTTAATGTCTGATAACTCAGCCTGCAATACCTGAACTGTCTGCTGAATTCTTAAATATCTTTCAAACAAGTAATGTATATTCTTCAGTTGAGATAATTGCCAGTCATATTTTCTGTCATATAACTCTTTTAATGCAGGGTAGGCCAGAGCAAGTCCTTTTGCATCAGCCATAGCTCTATGTCTTACGTCAAATTGAACCTTAAATCTATTCATCAACGCATCAAGCCCGTGAGAAAATTCTTCAGGAAATACTTCTCTGAACATATGCTGCGTATCAATTCTATGATTTCCAAGCTTTTGATCATACAAATCCCTACTTGCCTGATTTAAAAAGCTGTAATCAAAAATAACATTATGACCAATAATTGGATAATCTTTAATAAAATCCAATATTTTAGGCATCACTTCCTCGATAGTAGGTGCATCCGCTACCATCTCTTCAGTAATCCCATGTATTTTAATACTTGAATGCCTAATTTCCTGCTTTGGATTAATTAATGTCTCATATTCTTCAACTATTTGATTATTTACAAGCTTAACCCCTGCAAACTCAATAATTTTTTCTCTGCGATAATCTAATCCAGTAGTTTCAATATCTAAAACAATTTTTATATCTTGATCTTCCATTTTTCCCAGTCTATCTAATTATTACTCCCTAGTAAAATCTTATCACAAAATATTAATCAATAACTCAACCAAATAAAAAATTTTATAATAACTTACCATATTTCCATATTAGTATAATTTTACATTAAACAGATTTATGAAATAATATGAAGACACAGGATTTACAAGGAGCAACACTATGAAAACAATAAAAGCAGCTTTCTTTGACATAAAAGACATAGAAGAAAAATATTTAAAAGAAAATCAGCCAGCGGACTGCGAATTTATTATGATTCGTGAATCCTTGCAAGAAGGGCTGGATAAACATTTGGATCAAATAAAAGATGCTGATATAGTATCAGTTTTCACAACATCAAGAGCCCCGGCTGAGACTCTTAGCAAATTTTCAAACCTGAAAATGGTAACAACCAGATCAACAGGATACAATCATATAGACTTAGAATATTGCAAACAGCATAATATCCCTGTAGTAAATGTTCCAAGATATGGCGACTGCACGGTAGCAGAGTTTGCTTTTGGTTTACTATTAGATGTTACAAGAAAAATAACAAATGCATACAATGACTTGAGAAACGGCATTATCAATATACAGGAACATCTAGGGCTTGATTTAAACGGGAAAACCATAGGAATAATAGGAACTGGAGCCATAGGAACCCATGCCATCAAGATCGCAAACGGCTTTTGTATGAACATACTGGCTTATGACCCTTATCCCAAAAAAGAATTGGAAGAAAAATATAATGTAACTTATGTTAATATGGATACATTATATAGAGAATCAGATATAATAAGCATCCATGCCCCTGCAACCAAGGAAAACTTCCATATGGTGAATGATGAAGCCTTCAATAAAATGAAAAAAGGTGTAGTAATTGTAAACACCGCAAGGGGCGAAATCATGGACACTCAAGCATTATACATAGCTCTTAAAAACGGTATAGTAGCAGGAGCAGGGTTGGATGTACTTGAGTGTGAAGATATTCTCAATAATGAAGATCAATATTTAATGAAAGTCGACTGCATCGACCCAAATTGCCTTAGTAAAACACTGCTTAATCACAAACTTCTTGACATGCCAAACGTTATAGTAACTCCTCACCTTGCATTCGATAGTGTCGAGGCAGTTCAGAGAATATTAAATACAACAATGGACAATATAAAAGGATATTTATCTAATAACATTCCAAATAAAGTTAATTAATATCTAATATTTATATTTCTAAATAAACAAGATCTGGTAATGATA
>DNSU01000163.1:0-506 GCA_003499585.1 Cyanobacteria bacterium UBA9579
GCACTGCAGCAGCATCGGGCGGGTAATCATCAGCAGGCTCAGGTGCTGTATGGAGAAATTCTGCAAGATAATCCTGAAAATGATATGGCATTATACTATTTCGGGATAATGGCATTTGAGCTTGGACATTATGAAACAGCAATAGAGAACCTAAAAAAAGCAATATTAATAAATCCCGTTTACGAATATTACAAGGATTTAGGGAATATTTACTTTGATCTGGATAGAAAACAAGAAGCTATTCAAAGTTTTGATAAAGCACTCCTGATAAACGGGAATGATGTTGATGTATGGTTTAATCTTGGCTTACTGTATCAGCAGATAAAAGATATGGGTAAGGCTGTTTTATCCTTCGAAAATGTAATCAGGTTAAATAATAATGATTTAGAAGCATATAATCATCTGGGAAGCATTTACTATAACGAATTAAAAGATTCCAATAAAGCTATTGAGTATTTCAACAAAGCTGTAGCATTAAACCCTGAGCTGGGGTATTTTAATCTTGC
>DNSU01000163.1:716-3200 GCA_003499585.1 Cyanobacteria bacterium UBA9579
TCTATTGCCTGCTTTGAAAAGGTGATTCAACTAAATCCTGATTACGCTGAAGGGTATTATAATCTGGGCAATTCTTTACAGGAAAAGGGCGAATTTGAAAAAGCCCAGCTTTGTTTTCAAAAGTCTGTTGAGCTTAAGTCTGATTTTACTGAAGCTTACAATAATCTTGGTCTGATATTAAGTAAACAGCTTCAATTTGATAAAGCCATGGAATATTATAAAAAAGCAATTGATTTAGATCCTGATTACTGTGATTCTTACATTAATCTTGGTTCTGCATTAAACGAAAAAGGACAAAGTGAAGAAGCAAGAAAATATTTCCATAAAGCATTAGAGATTAAACCGGATTTTGCTGAAGCATATATTAATCTTGGGAAGTCTTTTTATCTCAGTACAGATTTAGAAGAATCAGAAGAATGCTATCAAAAAGCACTTTTAATTAAGCCGGAATATGCTGATGCATATTTTGGTTTAGCCTTAATAAATTTATTAAAAGGTAACTTTGACAAAGGCTGGGAATATTATGAATATAGATTTTCCCTATATGATCAGAAATTCCTGAAAAAACCTGCCTTTACCAAACCTAAATGGGCAGGAGAATCATTACAGAATAAAACCATACTGATTCATCATGAACAAGGATTTGGAGATTCACTGCAATTTGTCAGATATCTTCCTGTTTTGCATTCTATGGGAGCAAAAGTGCTTTTCAAATCACCTAAAGAACTTGAAGAACTGCTGAAACAGAGTGATTTAAAGGCAGAAATTATTAATAATTCTATTGTTGAGTATGATATGTATGCTTATCTTATGAGTATGCCGTATTATCTAAAAACTGACTCTGAAAATATACCGTTTAAAGATAAATATCTTAAAGCAAATCCTGAAAAAATTAATGATTATAGGGAAAAATATTTTAAAACTGATAAATTTAAAGTTGGCATTTTCTGGCAGGGTAGAAAATGGTATGGCGATAAAAACAGATCACTTCCGCTTGAATACTTCATAAAATTATCACAATTAAAGAATATACAGCTATATTCTTTGCAAAAAGGTGATGGTATAGAACAGCTGGAAAATATTCCTTCAGGAATAGATATAATAAATCTGGGTAAAACATTTAATGACTTTTCAGATACTGCTGCTGCAATAGAAAATCTGGATCTATTTATCACGATTGACACTTCTGTAGCTCATTTATCAGCTGGGCTTGGCATTCCCACCTGGATATTATTACCTTTTACTCCTGAATGGAGATGGGGAATCAATACGAATGAGTCATACTGGTATGATAGCGTAAAATTATTCAGACAAATTGGGACTGGGAACTGGTCTGAGTTAATGAATAGAGTAATTGCAGAGGTAAAAAGGTTATTAAGTGATTTAACTTAATAAGCATAGTTATTATAAGGTTATTAACCTACAGGGGCTAATAACCTTTTTTTATGCAGATTAGGATAAATATCTTTTATTATAAAAAGATTAATTTATTGGAAACTCAGGGAATAAAAATTTTAAAAATTTCGCTTACAACACACTATGAGTTTATCAATATAAATTTACAGGTCGTATTCTTTAATTAGAAGAGTTATATAAGGGGACTTAGAAGATGGCTTATATTGAAGGAACTGATGGCTATGATGTCATAAAGGATTATAGTGGAGATAGTATCATTAACGCTAAAAAGGGTAATGATTATATTTATGATTATGCCGGAAATGATACTTATATTTATAATCTGGGTGATGGCCAGGATACTATGCGAGACACTGGCGGCACTGATATAATTACATTTGGAGCAGGTATAAAGCCTGAAGATCTTCAATTTGTGAGGTACTCGAATAATTTTATCATTAGAATAAGAAATACTACCGATAAAATCGATATATATAGCTGGTTTACTAATCCAACATACAAAATAGAGAAATTTCAGTTTACAGATGGCACTATTATCACTGCAAGCGTAGCAGAAGGACGATTGGAAACTGATAAAATAGTCGTTATTGAAACAGGATACAGTGATTCCGTAACGGGAACTATCGGGAATGAAATTTATTATGTAATGGGCGGCAGTGATACCATCTATGACCCCGGAGGAAATGATATTTATGAGGCCGCTTCAGGGAATGATGTTATTACTGACATGTCAGGCAATGATAGATATTTTCCATCCTGGGGCAGTGATACTATCAGAGATAATGCTGGAAATGATATCTATTTCTTTAATTTAAACGATGGGCAAGATGTTATTTATGATTACGGCGGAACAGATACAATAAGTTTTGGTGACGGGATTACTAAGACTGATTTATCTATTTCTCAGTCTGGAAATAATCAGGTGGTAAGCATTAAGGGTACAACGGATAAAATAACAATTCTTGACTGGTATAGTAATAGTCAAAATAAAATAGAGAAATTTTTATTCTCAGATGGTAGTGTATTGGATTTTGGAGGAACCGCTCCACCTCCTCCTCCCGTGGAACC
>DNSU01000108.1:0-3132 GCA_003499585.1 Cyanobacteria bacterium UBA9579
GGCGGCGCTGCAGCAGCTGAAGCAGCAGGATTAGAATGTGAAGTACTCCCTGTAGTCCCTTCAGTTACAGGTGGTGCAGCAGCAATATGCCCAGTACCATGTGTACCAGGCGCTACAATAGGTGAAAGAAGCGGAATGGCTCCACAAGGTTTTGAACAACCTAATATTGAAGTACTTCCATACGGAGCAACAGGTGGGGCTGCGTATGTACCAGTTGCTCCTATGGCGCAACTGGTATGCCCAAGCACTATTATAAACGTACCAACTCCAACAGGTGGTGCTGCAATTGTTACACCACAAGTACCTGTTTATTCACAACAACCTATGATGCAGCAACAAATGATGATGCAGCCTAATGTATGTCCAACGACATTAGTACCAGCTGCACCATATACTGTACCGATGCAAACATCTGTTCTAACTCCACAAACAATATCAATGTGCCCAACAGGCGCTGCAGCATCTATAACCCCATTTACATCTACATATCCAGGTGCTATAGGTGAAACAGAATATATAGAAAGACAAATTTATGCATATCCTGCATTACCCGGCATGAATGACTATATTTCCGGAGCAGGTAATATAATCGAACTTGGCGGAATTAATGATAGAGTTTCTGTAATTAACCCACCGGCTCTAGCATTAGGATCACCAGCTATTCCTGCAACAATTACCGGAGCTGCAGCTCAATTAGCTCCTTCAACTGCAATTACAACAGGAACGGTAAATCCATTTGGATGTCCAAGTAATATCCAACAAATTAGAACAGGCGTTCCTGTATCATTATTACCAGGACAAGCTCCAATAACCGGTCCTATTACAATGCAAACAGCAACCGCATTGCAATTTGCAAGAACAGTATTAGTACCAACAGCTGTTACTGGTGCAGCAGCTCCTGAAGTAACATTTATTGACATTCCAGCTGGTCACTGGGCAAGTCAGGATATCAGCAGACTGGCTATGGCTGGTGTAATTTCAGGTTATCCAGACCGCACATTCAGACCTAACATACCAGTATCAAGAGCTGAATTTGCAAGCCTGTTAGTATCAGGATTAAATTTACAGGGTACACCTGCATATCCTCAACCAATTTTCAGTGACGTACCTCAGGGACACTGGGCTAATCCTGCTATAGACAAAGTTTATAACAGAGGTCTTGTATCAGGTTATCCAAATGATACATTCCGCCCATCAGAGCCAGTTTCAAGAGTAGAAGCACTCAATACGCTGGCAAGGGCATTACCTGCAACGACAACAATGACAGTCACACAGGCTGACCAAATATTAAGCCAGTATAGAGATGGTGATGAAGTTCCAACCTGGGCAAGAATACAAGTGGCAAAAGCATTAAACTCAGGTGCATTACAAGGAACTCCAACTCCAAACCAAATCAACCCAAATCAAGCTGCTACAAGAGCTGAAATTGCTACAATGTTATCAAATACAAGACAAACCTTAGCATTAGAACAACCAATACAACCAACAATAACAGGTGCTGCAGCAACAGTACAACAAGAAATAGTTACAGCTCCAGTATTAAACGTTAAATTCAATGACCACGTCACCTCAAGAGCAAGCCACATTGGTGATACTTTCACAGCTACAACTTTAGAACCTGTAACAATTAACAATGTAGTATTCCCTGCAGGATCTACTGTAGATGGTAGAGTTGTAGAAGTTATCAGACCTGGTGGCGGCAATGGTGATGGCGCACTTAAGTTTGCATTTGAAAACATTTCAAGTGGCGGCAATACAGCAGCATTACCTACACAAGTTCTTACCGCTCAAGTACAAGCACAAGACTCTCCTTTATGGAGAGAAGCTCTTACAAGAGTGGTAGAATTCCCATTTGTATTGCCAGGCAGAATATTAGGAACAGTAGGAAGAACCCTCGGCAGCATGACTGTTATCGCTGGAAACTCATCTGAAGAAATCCTGAGCAGCCTCGGTATTGCAGGTGGTGAACTGGTTAATGGCGAATTTGGAGCAGCAGGAAGAAGCGCTCTTAATTCAGGTGTAGAACTCGTTAGAACACCATTTGATTTAACCAGAGTTGCTTTAAGTGGTGCTACAGGCATACTCGGCGTATCATCTGACGAACTCGCATACCTTGTTGGTATGGACGGAGAAAGACTAGCCAAAGTAATGCCAAATGATAGAGTATCAATAGCATTTGAATGTAGATAAACTATAAACTAAGGGTAAGGCGGGGGGCAATGTTCCCCGCCTTATCTATATCAAAAGTACCTTAATTTTCTTACTAATTTTTTCCACTGTACTTAATATACTAGCTAGATATTCTAGCTGCAATGTCTGATGAAATACCCTGAAAGATTTGTTAATTTTAATAAGTATGTATGTTAAATCAAGCAAGCACAAGTATTAAAGATATAACAAGAAAAGGAGACAGAGAAGTGTTAAAGAAATTATTAATTTCAGCCTTAGCAATTGCAGCAACTGTCGGCATAACTTCCAGTGCAAATGCTGCTGATGTTTATCAAACTATTAATATTGATTCAAACAGTTATCCTAACATCAACTTTTATCCAAGAACTGTTCATGTACAACAGGGAGATACATTACATCTAACTATTAAAAATACAAGAGAAGGCTACACCAGAATTTTTATGCCAGCTTTTAATTTAGATCAGGATATTCCACCTGGAAACGTAGCACAGTTAGATATGTGTATTGCAAATCCTATCGATGACACCATGTGGTTCCAAATTTCATCTGTTGATGCAGAAAAAATTCCAGGAACTATGGTTGTCCATAATTACTGTCCTCCAACAGTTCAAACAACCACCACCCCAATAGATATCTCTGTACTGGATCCTATTATTAATTATAGTAAAGAGTACTGCTATGCAGATAAAGAAGAACCTGTTTACAGACAGCCTGCTCCTTCAACAGGTCCTGTAAGAGGTTATTGGTAGAAATTAATTTTTATAAACTGGGCGGAATATGAAAGCTAAAAGAATATTTTTATTGATTCAAATAATATCTTTTTACTTAGTTAACACCGTTCCAGCACAAGCTGATGATTATGAGGTATTAATAAATATTCCATCCAGAACTCTCGAACTGCGAAAAGATGGTCATATCGAGAAAACTTATCCGGTAGGCGTC
>DNSU01000108.1:3212-5304 GCA_003499585.1 Cyanobacteria bacterium UBA9579
GGCGTCGGAAGATCTAACTTCCCGACGCCTACTGGCAATTTTAAAGTTATTACTAAAATCAAAAATCCGGGTTGGGAAAACCCTTATAAACCCGCTGGAGAAGTCAGAATAAAACCCGGCAGGAACAATCCTCTAGGAACAAGATGGATTGGGTTTTATCGAGATAAAAACGACAATGAATATGGCATGCATGGAACCAATAATCCTTCATCAGTGGGCAAATATAGTTCCCATGGATGTGTCAGAATGCATATCAAGCAAGCAGAAGAACTGTTTGACAAGGTAGAAATAGACACACCGGTTAAAGTTAAATACTATACACATAAATTAAATATAAATAATAACAAGATAAAAGTTCGCAGATATTCTCATACATACAAACGTAAAACAAATTCCAGAGAAATGATCGAAGAACAGCTTAATATGATTGACAGAAATTATACTATTAACGAAAAACAGCTAAATAAGGCATTAGAGATGAAGCCTGGAGGAATTCTTACCATCGGAGAAATAATACATACCGAACAAAATCCTGATTTTATGCAAAAGCTATCAAATTTCATAAAAACTACATTTTCCAACTAAAGAATAATATTACCTGATTTTAAAGTCCTGTATTAAAATACAGGACTTTAAACAGCTTATAAAATTTAACTTCAGGATAATCCTAAGAGTTAAAGTAGTCACATATTCGTTTTTGTGACGGTTTTGATTTTTTACAAAAGAAAGAAACAATATTATTTGAACTTAATTCTCTTAATTTCTGTCTGATACTTGCTCGCTCAATCATCAGGCGATTGTAAAGTCTGTTTGAATTGTCACAAGTATCTATACTGCTTTTTAATTGATCAATCTGACCAGAAAGCACGTTTATAGAATTTTTTAATTCATCAGCAGGTTTATTTTTCATTTTTTATTGTATTTACCCCTTGCAATAATTCAAAACGCCTGTCTGCAATTTTTTGCTAGTTCAATGAACTACATGTTAATAATCTTTAAAATAACCATTCTAATGTAAACATCTCACTAAAGTATAAAATCTTGCTTGCACAAGTATCTATCCTTTTCATATTTAAATGATAGAGTACTGCAATATGATTTTGTTCCTCTAAATAATTGAACCCAAGCTTAACTTTAATACATTAAAAATATTATTTATGATATTAATTTAAATTAGACACGGTTTTTATAACAATCCTAAATGTGATTTAATCTTATGCAAAATAATCTAAAAATCCTGATAGTAAGACTAAGTGCGATAGGAGATGTGATTCACTCTCTTCCGGTTTTGCATGCACTAAGGAAAAAATTTCCTAATGCATATATAGGATGGCTTGTAGAAGATAAAGCTGCTGAAATTCTTATAAACAATCCTCTCATTGATCAGGTCTATGTTTTACCTAAAAAGAAATGGAAATCACAGGGCTTAACATTAGAAACATGCAAAGAATTTCACAATTTCATAAAAATCTTAAGAAATGAAAAGTTTGATATTGCTATTGATCTTCAGGAATTATTTAAAAGCGGAACACTTACATACTTAAGCGGTGCTAAAAGACGCATTGCCCATGCCAAAACACGTGAATTTGCCGATATATTTATCAATGAAAAGCTAAAAGCCCATGATATATTTGATCCTAATAAGCCTGTCATAGAAAGATATCTCGAAGTTGCCCAATATCTTGGGGCACCTATAGATGAAGTTATATTCAGCTTACCTCCGGTTAATGATAAAGCTAAAAATCATATAGATAATTTGCTTAATAATATTGATAAAAATAAACCTACAGTAGTTCTTGTCCCTGCTACTACCTGGCCATCCAAGCACTGGCTGGAAAATTACTGGAGTGAATTACTTGATAAGCTTGCGCCTGATAATAATGTCATATTCACAGGCTCAGCTCAGGATGTAGATTTAATCAACAGAATAACTTCAAAAGCAAGCACAAATGACTATTTATCACTTGCAGGAAAAACAAATCTTTTTGAGTTAATAGAACTGTTTAACAGATCAGACATTGTAATAGCCCCCGATACAGGCCCTGCATATATAGCAAATGCAACTAGCAAGCCTGCAATAATTATGGTATCA
>DNSU01000011.1:0-4598 GCA_003499585.1 Cyanobacteria bacterium UBA9579
AGGGAATGCTAAGCACTATTGCGTAGTAACAATAATGAGGTTTGGCTATAAGAAAAACTATGACAGGCACTATTATAAAGACAAAGAGCATATAGTGAATAGGAAAAAATAGCATTAATCCACCAATTACGGCTGCTAAAAATATAAAAATAAAATCTAATCGTTTAAAATTATTCATAGCTCTTTATCTTGCTGATTTTGTCAGGGATAGCATAGTTAAAATTCTGCTTAAAAAACTGCCGGATAAGCATTATTAAAAAGATTGTATTTGTTACCAAATAACGTTTCCATAAACGCCTTGGTTCCTGATAAAGCCTATAAAGCCACTCCATGCCATATTTTTGCATAAGGGCAGGAGCTCGATGCACTTTTCCTGCAACAACATCAAAACTGCCACCAACTCCCATAACAAATGGCACTTGCATTTTGTCCAGATATTTGCTTATAAAGATTTCTTTTTCTGGAGATCCCATTGCAACAAATAAAATATCCGCCCTTGAATTTTTAATATTTTCTGCGATACCGCCTTCTTCTTCAGGCGAATAATACCCGTTTCTATAGCCTGCTATGATTAATTCAGGATATAGCTGCTTATAAGTTTTTATAACTGCTTGCACTATATGTTCTTTTGCCCCAAAAAAATAAATTTTATATCCTTTTTTAGCTGAATACGCTGTTAACTTTTCCATTAAGTCTATACCGGTAACTCTCTCAGGAATATTTATCCCTAAAAATTTAGCTCCTAAAATTATTCCGGCACCATCTACGTTAATTAGTCCGCAGGAATTAATTATATTTCTTAGCCTTTCATCCTTTTGGGCATAAACCAGTTTTGCAACATTGACAACCACATGCTGTGTAATTTGCCTTTTTTCTATAATTTCAGATATTTTTTCGAGAGTTTCTTTTATTGTAAATGGATCTATACTAACTCCAAAAAAACTAATCCTTTTCATGCCTGATTATTATCCCATTCCAAGTCTATAATATCGCTTTGTTGAGAAGCTTCATCTTCCTGACTTAATAAATATTTTTCATATTCTCTTTCTAATCTGGAATTAGACTCTCTTATAATAGTTCCAATTATAGAAATACCTGCTTCTCTAATTGATTTAGAGACACTATCCAGTATAGAATATGTGATTGTCCTATTTGCAAGCAGCACTACCCCGTCAGACAGCCTTGATACGATTAAAAACTCAGGTGTAATATGAGCAGCACCTGTATCGATTAACACCCAGTCAAATTTCTCTTTTAGTGTTTCAACTATAAAGCTAAATGCTGATGTACCAAAGAACTCATAAGGCTCTAAGACAGCATCTCGGTTTCCTAAATGACTTATTTTGTTATTATCTATAATCAATGAATCCAAAACATTCTCAGAGCTAAGGGGTTGTTTTTTCCTTGTCTGATTCTCAAAGTGTATGATTAAATCTGATAAATTAGCTTTTATTTTATTGTCTATTTGTGCACTTTTGCATATTGCAGGAATTCTAAAATCAGCATCGATAATTACTACAGAATGACCCTGCTTTTCTAATCCGCAGGCTAACTGATACATAATTGATGATTGAGGCTTTTTAAGTGCAGTAGAGGTAAAAGTTAAAACTTTTGCATTCTGTTTATAGCATTTTATCAATAAACTTGATAGGACATTATTATAGGCAATATTGGAAATAATACTGGCTTTCTCATTATCAAATGCTTTTTCTGTCCATGGAATAGCGCCAAGTATGGATGATTGAGTTATATATTCTATTAATTCAGGATCATCACATATATCTTCAATTAATGTTTTTAATACTGAAGCACTAAGCCCAAGGCCAAAACCAAACAAAACAGCAAGGGTAAGTACATGTATTGGCGTCGGAAAAGACGCTTCTTTAGGTAAATCAGGTATATCCACAATTACAATACTGCTGACAGCCTCTGCTTCTTTAATCTTTGCTTCAATTTGTTTTTCTCTTAATTCATCATAGGCCTTGCTTAGAGTTCTTTCAGTCTGTTCCAGATTATCCAGTGTGAACTTTTTCTCCGGGATTCCCGCTAATACAAGATTAATTTTACTTATACTATCATTTAAAGACTGCTGTTCTGCTTTTAAGCTGATAAACTTAACCTGATTAGTTATTAAATTCTCTGCAAGCTTCTCTCTTACAGGATCAAATATATTAATTTTCTGATTATTGGCATATTCCCCAAGACTTAACTTAATCTGTTCTTTTATCTGCCTTTTTATAGCCTCAATTTTATTTTTTTGAGCTATTATTCTAGGATTTGTATCTGCCAGTTTAATAATATCGTATTCATATTGCTGAATAGCTTGATTTAAATTAGTTCTTAACTCTACAAGGTTTTGGTTATTAGCCCCCAGTGCAACAGCATTAAGGGCTTCATTGGGTTTTAATGACAATTGCTGCTCCAACTCATTAATTGAGCTTTGCAGACTACTTACAGAAGCATTGACTTCTTCTAATTTAGTTGAAATCAAGATTTTTTGTTCTATTAATCTATCTGACTCTGTGTCAAGATTTATGGCCAGGTTTTCTGATTTATAGCCTTTGATATCTTTTCTGATTTCAGAAAGCTTATTTTCGATCTCAGCCAGCTTAATATCAATGTATTTACGTCTTGCAGTTCTAATTTTTTTATTAATGAGTAAATTAATACTATCATATTCTTTTAGTACTAATTGAAGAAGTTTCTTAGCTTCCTGAGGGGCATTCCAGCTTACAGTTATGTTTATAATATCAGTCCCTACTTTGCTTTTAGCTTTAAGACTTTTATCTACAATATCCCTTATTTCTTTTATGCTTTTTTTAGAGAACTCAGGATAATTATTTTTAATGTAGTTTACCAAAAAGTCTTTTAGCTGATTTGATTTAAGTATCTCAATCTGTGTAAGAATAGGATTACCTGCTGAGGTCAATGGCGTTAACTGACTTTCAGAATTTAGATTTGCCACAAAGGATTCTGTAGTCAATTCTTTAATCCAGACCTTTGCATTTGACTTATATACAGGCTGATAAAAGAAAATCAAGTAAATTATTGTCCAAATAAAAATTATTGCCGTAATTACAAAAATTAAATTTCTGTCTTTAAAAAAATTCTTAATATATCTGTTTTTGTTAATTTTATTGTTAATATCCATATTTGCTCTATTTACCTATTACTTGATATCTGTGAGGATCAAACATTAAAGCCCAGTTATTGTAAGTGCTTGCAAAGGTATTTGCCGGTATAAACACTCTTGTCATATAGTCAAAAGCCTTCCCTGCAAGTGGCCTGACTTTTTCCGGAACATAAACTATATCATTTGGCATAAGTGTTATATCGTTACTTTTTGGGTTTACAACTGTTGTAACAAGTTTTCCTGAAACATCCACCCTGCTTACATATACTTTACCAGGTGCATAGGCAGAGTCTGCAAGATATCCACCAGCTGAAATTATAGCTGAACTTAAATTTAATGACTGAGAACTATCTAATTTTATTAATCCCGGCCTGTTTACATAGCCAAACACTTTAACAGGAATAAGTTTGGGTGAAAAAGTTGAACTTGCATATTTTTTATATTTTTCTTCACTAACCGCAAGAGGAGTTGGAAGCCTTGGAATATGAATTACATCACCTACAGTCAAATAAATATCCTGATTTGCCTCTCCATTTTCTAATAAGTCCAGTAAATTCACCTCAAATTCAACTTTATCCAGAGAATTAGTAATTTTTATATGCTCTAAATCTGCATCAAATGAGATTCCACCGGCAGCAACAATTACATTTGACAAAAGAGGAGTCTTTCTCTCAACCTGTATTTCAGGCTTAGCATCAAGAATATTCTGTTTGCTTGTAGTATTTGTATTTATTTCATAACTACCCGGATTTAACACTGCTCCGGTAATATAAACAATATATGGCTTGGTTTGATCCAGTTTAATGGTTATTTGAGGATCTCTTAAATATTTCTTATATTTGACAATAAGCTGTTCATATAACTCATCAAGTGTAAGGCCAGCCACCTTTAATACTCCCAAAGGAGCTATAATAATATTCCCATCAGGCTGAACACGTATTGCTTCTTGATTAAATTCTTCAGAGTCATAAACATACAAACTGATAACGTCGTTTGGCCCTAATACATATTTTCTTGAGCTGATACTAAAGTTAGTTTTTGAAGCACTGCCACTCAGTTGAGTATAATTTCCACTGTGATTAGCCTCATTTATTTCTTTTGCAGATGCACTCGGCATAATGAGGTATAAAATCACACATATAATTAACTGATATTTGTTTAGTAGCATATGTCCCAGACACCAATATTCTATAAATACAATTGTTAAGTTTTTCTTACCCGGAAAGTTTTTTGTTATTCTTTTAAAAGCTATATTTTAAATAATTAAATCTTGAACTATCTTGAGTATTCTGCCTTTATAATTTATTTAACTTAACACACTTAGATATATTAAATTAAATAAAGGTTATTACAACTATTTATATAAGATTTATTAAGATAAGCTTAATCTTCTATTTTGATTAAAGGTATTTATTCAAAAACTAAGTAAGAGCCTGTCTGGCTAAAAATGCAAAAATCAAGCTAT
>DNSU01000011.1:4657-5154 GCA_003499585.1 Cyanobacteria bacterium UBA9579
AAAAATGCAAAAATCAAGCTATAATATGAATACAGGCTCTTAGATTCTTACCGAACTTAAAACAAAATTTACAGAAAGCTTTTTGCAGGATTTTCTTGTATATGTGAACTTTTACATAAAGTCGATGAAGCGACTATATCTAGCAACATGACTTAGATATATGACTAATAAGTCTGAAAAATATCGGAATTTAGCCAATAATTACAATATATTACAATTTTTTCCAAATCATGGTAACAATTTGTCATGCTTTGCTTTATTATCTATAGATCAAAAGAAAAAACAGATAACTGGAGTAAGAGATCATGAGCGCAATTACAATTGAAAAAGACTTTACTGCTATAAGAAGAGAAGAAGTAGCTCAAATAGTAGAAAAGCACTCACAAAAATTATTTGGCCATTCTAATGCAACAATCAAAGAAGTTAGATATGAAGCCATAAGAAAAAATCTTGAAAATATTTTTACTAACAGCTAAGAGTATTTTAAAGTTTGTATA
>DNSU01000011.1:5256-8660 GCA_003499585.1 Cyanobacteria bacterium UBA9579
GCCTTTTATACAGGTTAATTTTTAAAAACCGGATTAGATAGTGAATTCAGGCAAATTGTTATTTATATTCTTTCCCCAATAAGGGGATTAACTCTTTAACTTTATAAAGTATTCTTATTTTTGTTCAAAAAATTAAGGAATACTTTTTATGGAGAATGTTAAAAACAATGGGGTTATTAATGCGTTTATAATCGGAATAGTGTCATTTGTTATAGGTCTCGTAGTTACTTTTATAATAGGTATTTTATTGGCGCTGATATTTCGTTTTTTCTTTTTGCTTGCTTATCCGTTACCTCTCTCAGTTGCAATTGCTTATTTTGCGTCTAACTATGTTGCTGCTTACCTTGGTTTTAGAAGCATGGAAAATATTAACCTACTCAAAACAGCATTAATTGCCGTAGGAATTTATATTCTATTACAGGTTCTACAGATTATAGGCACTATGGCCTAATAGCCATATAAAAAATATTTTTAATAAAAAATCATGTCAACCCTGACATTTCAGGATAATTCTAAATGCCTTTATAGCCCAAATATGATAAACTATTGAGTGGAGAATATATAGGCGTTCAAAAGAAGGTTTTGATGATGTCAGAGAAAAAACAACTATCATGCAAAAATGAAAATACAAAAAAGTCTGTAAATACTGTTACCAGACGAACAGACTTTCTTCGAAGTATTATTAATGAAGATTTAAAAACAGGAAAATACAATACTGTTATTACCAGATTTCCTCCCGAACCAAACGGATATCCACATATCGGACATGCCAAATCAATATGCCTGAATTTTGGCATTGCAAACGATTATCAAGGGGGTAAATGTCATTTACGTATGGATGATACAGATCCGACTAAAGAAAGTATGGAATATGTTGAATCCATAATGAAAGATGTTAAATGGCTTGGTTTTGACTGGAAAGAGAATTTATTCTTTGCTTCAGACTATTTTGAGCAGCTTTATAATTATGCTGTTAGATTAATAGAAATGGGCAAAGCTTATGTTTGCAGCTTAAATGAGCAAGAAATCAGAGAATATCGTGGCACCGTAACACAATCTGGCAAAGAAAGTCCTTATAGAGACCGTTCTATAGAAGAAAACCTCGATTTATTCAGAAAAATGCGCGCTGGAGAATTTAAAGACGGAGAACACGTTCTGAGAGCCAAAATTGATATGGCATCTCCTAATATGAAGATGAGGGATCCTCTCTTATACAGAATTCGCCATGCACATCACTACAGAACAGGTGACAAATGGTGTATTTATCCAATGTACGATTTTGCACACTGTCTTTCTGATTATATAGAAGGCATTACACACTCAATTTGTACGCTGGAATTTGAAAACAACCGTGAATTATATGACTGGATTCTCGATGAGATGGAACTTGAACTTCCACGCCCTTATCAGTATGAATTTGCTCGTTTAAATCTTAATTATACAGTAATGAGTAAAAGAAAACTTCTTGAGCTGGTTGAGAAAAAACATGTAAATGGCTGGGACGATCCCAGAATGCATACAATATCAGGTTTAAGAAGGCGCGGTTACACGCCTGAATCAATTAGAAATTTCTGTGACAGCATCGGCATAGCAAAAGCCAACAGTATTGTTGATTTTGCACAGCTGGAATTTCATATCCGTGATGATTTAAACCAAAAAGTTCCTCGCGTACTCGCTGTTTTAAAACCTCTAAAGGTCGTAATTGAAAACTACCCTGAAGGCCAGACAGAAATGCTGGATGCTGCATATTATCCGCATGATGTTCCTAAAGAAGGCTCACGCCAACTACCTTTCTCAAAAGTTTTATATGTAGAGCGCAGTGACTTTATGGAAAATCCTCCAAAAGGATATTACAGACTTTCACCGGGGCAAGAAGTAAGATTGCGTCATGCTTATGTAATTAAGTGTGAAGAAGTAATCAAAGATGCTAACGGAGAAGTAACAGAGCTTCGTTGTTCTTATGATCCACAGACAAAAAGCGGTGCGGACACCAGTGATAGAAAAGTAAAAGGCACAATCCACTGGGTATCAGCAGAACATGCCAAAAAAGCCGAAGTGCGTTTATATGACAGACTATTTTTATCAGAATTCCCTGAAGGACTGGAAGATTTAAATCCTAATTCACTAGAAGTCCTGACATCATGTCTTGTTGAACCAAGCCTGGCAGCAGATGTTCCCGGCAGCAGATACCAGTTTGAAAGACTAGGTTATTTCTATATGGATCCAGTTGATTCAACAGGTGGAAAACTGGTATTTAACAGAATCGTTCAACTTCGCGATTCCTGGACTAGAGCTTCCAAAGAACCAGAACAGAAAAAGGCTGAAACTAAATCACAACAAACAGCTCCTAAAAAAGAACCAAAACCAACGGTTGAATACAAGCCTGAGGAGTTAACCCCGGAAGCACAAGCAAGATTAAAACACTATCAGGATGATCTTGGTCTTCCTGCTGATAGTGCTGCGTTGATTGCAAAAGATACAGACTTATCCAATTTCTTTGAAGAAGCAATTGCTGCTTATAATAGTGCAGGTGCAGTTGCTAACTGGATTATTAACGAGCTGCTGCGTGAACTTAAAGAAGTAAATATCAAAAATCTTCCTTTCAATGCAATACAGCTGGCAGAACTTGTAAAGCTAGTTGATGCCGGTACTATATCAGGTAAAATAGCAAAAGATGTTTTTGATGAACTCCTTATAAAAGGCGGCAGCCCAAGAGATATCGTTGAGCAAAAAGGCCTGAGTCAGATCAGTGATATCGGTCAATTAGAGCCAATTGTTGATAAGATCATTGCAAACAATCCTGAAAACACAGCTAAATATAAAGAAGGAAGAACCAATTTACTTGGATTCTTTGTGGGACAAGTAATTAAAGAAACCGACGGCAAAGCCAATCCAAAAATAGTCAATGATCTTGTTTTAAATAAGCTTTCCAAGCTTTAATATTGCTATCCTATTGATAGAATAGCTCACCTGTTGATCTATTCAAGAACCTAAGGGTGAGGAATTGCTAAATGGCGAAAAAGTGGATAATTTGCGGAGAATGTAAATATTTTTACGACTGCAAAGCCGGTCAATCTCGCATGCAAAATGTTGATATAAACTCAAAAGTCTATCCTGAAATAGGTTGTTATGAGCATGAACAGTATCTATTGCAAATATCAGACAGGCAAATGAAACTGTTTTAACTTTTGATTGCTGGACGAATCAAGTACTTTTCTGCTAAATTTTAACTAATTGAGGACAACAGACAAATCAAAAAGCACTTTTTATTGTGTCCTTAACGGAGACTCTAAAATGCAATCTAAAACTAATCCCGAAACTATAAATTTATCAGAAGCCTATAATCCTGAAGTATTTCGCAAACAGGGCCATGAAATAATCGATATACTAGCTGACTATTTAGG
>DNSU01000011.1:8745-8951 GCA_003499585.1 Cyanobacteria bacterium UBA9579
CATCAAAAAAGCTAAATCAGGTGCTACCAGCAATAACTCCCGATGAAATGCTGAAGAACTGGCCTGATAAGTTCCCAAATAAACCGAATAACAATTTGCCTGATTTGGTAAAAAAAGTAATATCACAATCAAATCACCTACACCATCCCGGATATATTGGACGCCAAGTATCAACACCTTTGCCAGCAGCAGCTTTATCTGAATTA
>DNSU01000161.1:0-151 GCA_003499585.1 Cyanobacteria bacterium UBA9579
TTTAACCAGACAGGCTCTTAAATTTTCTAGTAATCAGGGGTTTGCAGGTTTATTGTGTCTTTTTATTATTCTTATATTTAAAACTTGAAGATTAAAAATAAACCAACAAATGTATTAATTGTTTCAAAAAAATTAATTATAATTAATTTAT
>DNSU01000161.1:205-399 GCA_003499585.1 Cyanobacteria bacterium UBA9579
TTAATTATAATTAATTTATCTTACACTCAGAGTAGAGAATCTGTCTAAAAGAGAAAAAATATGATGTTTCAAGAAACCAAAACCCATGAAGTCACAGTTGACATTGTGATTTTCACAATCAGAAAGAAAAAACTGGAAGTTCTACTAGTACAAAGGGGACACGAACCGTTTAAAGACAAGTGGGCTATTCCAGT
>DNSU01000161.1:470-1069 GCA_003499585.1 Cyanobacteria bacterium UBA9579
GCTATTCCAGGGGGCTTTATTAGATTGTCTGAACCACTGGATGAAGCTGCTAAAAGAGTGCTGCACGAAAAAACTCATGTTAAAGACGTTTATCTGGAACAGTTATACACATTTGGTGAGCCTGGCAGGTATCCAAATGCAAGGGTTATGACTGTAAGTTATTTCGCTCTAATCAGGACTGACGAACTTCAATTATCTAATCGCTCAGACATGGATGTTCAAAAAGTAGGCTGGCATCCTGTATATAGCCTACCAGCTCTGGCATTTGACCACGCAACAATCTTAAATTATGCAGTAAAAAGACTTAGAGACAGACTGGAATATTCACCAATTGCTTTCCAGCTTTTACCAAAGAAATTTACTCTTACTGAATTACAGAAAACTTATGAGCTGATTCTCGACAAAGAACTCGATAAGAGAAATTTTAGAAAGAAAATGATTTCTCTGGGTATTCTGAATGAATTTGATGAATTTACTAAATTATCATCAAAAAGACCCGCAAGACTTTATGCATTTAACGAAGAAATCATCGAAAATCAAAAAGGACTGTCTGCATAAAAATTATATTAAAAATGCAAAATCCCTCTAATTAGAGGGAT
>DNSU01000161.1:1137-5909 GCA_003499585.1 Cyanobacteria bacterium UBA9579
AATCCCTCTAATTAGAGGGATTTTTTAATTAAGTTAATTATCTGAAGTAATTACTCAACAATAATTACACTAACCGGACAAGCATCAGCTGCTTCTTTAACAGCGTCTTCGTTAGCTGCAACATTAGCTTCATTGACTACTGCTACATCTTCAATTGTGAATACTGCATCACATATAGATTCACATGCACCACATGAAATGCATCCGTCTTCAACTCTAACTTTCATTTGTTTTCCTCCTAGTATACTTTCGAAAATAAATTTTCAACTTTAATATTATACTGCTAAATTAAATCTGTTATTAATAAATTTTTTTTAAATTTAATACAATTTAGCATTTACACTAAAATTTGTTGGTGAAAAGTAATTTCAATGCATTACACCATAGATTGTCCCGGTCCATCATAGGAAACTCCTACCCATTTTGCTACAGTTGCTGCAATATCGGCAAAAGTCTCTCTTATCCCAAGATCATAACCAACCAAAGCAGGATTATAAATTAAAACCGGCACCAGTTCTCGTGTATGATCTGTCCCTGAAACCGTTGGATCACAGCCATGATCAGCTGTGATAATTAATAAATCATTCTCTGTAACTGAGCTAAGAATTTCGGGCAAATAAGAATCTATTTCTTTAAGAGCGTTTGCATAGCCTATAGGATCATTTCTATGTCCATATAACATATCTGTATCAACAAGATTGGTGAATATAATATCTTTATTCGAAGAATTCATATTTTCATTATGGGTAATAGCAATTTCATTGAGATTTAGCTCATTCTTTATAGCCTGTAGAGTCAACTTTATGCCTTCTAAATTGGTTCCGGTATGAACAGCATGAGTAACGCCTGATTTAACGAAAATATCTTCTATCTTTCCTATCCCAATAACCCTTCCACCATTTTCAACAACATTATTGAGAACGGTTGAGCCCGTTGGAGAAACGGAATAATCTCTTCTGTCCGCTGAAACACGTTTATAATCACCGCTTGTTCCTTCAAACGGTCTGGCTATTACCCTGCTGACATTATAACCTTTATTTAAAATCTCTCTTGCAATTTTACACCATTCATATTGCACTTCTAACGGTATGACATCTATATGGCATGCAATCTGATACACGCTATCTGCGCTTGTATAAACAATGGGGAATTTTGTTTTAGAATGCTGATCACCAAGTTCATTAATTATTGCAGTGCCTGATGCCGGGTAATTTCCAAGAATACCTCCGCATCCTGTTTTTTCTATGAATTCTTCAATTAGCTCAACAGGAAACCCGTTGGGGTAAGTCTTAAATCCTTCTTCCAGAATTAATCCCGCTATTTCCCAATGCCCGGTTGTTGTATCTTTACCTTCTGAAACTTCACGCATTTTACCAAAACCGGCTAAGGGCTTTTCTACAGCATTAACCCCTTCTACTTTATCAATATTACCTAAGCCTAATCTCTCAAAATTCGGCAAATTAAGTCCATTATTAAACTTTGCTACATTTACCAGCGTATTGCATTCCATTGAATCACCGTATTTTGGAGCATCTGGCATGGCCCCTGCCCCTAAAGAATCAATTACTATTATAATAGCTCTTTTCATATATATTCATTCCCACTCACTATATATAGTTATTTTAGTTAAATATCACTCGAATGACCAGCCTTTTATTTTAAGGCAGGAATAGTTTGTTAATTCATAATTTTAACTTTTACAAATTACATATATAAAGGCAGATTGCCTGTTACAGTTTTAATTTTATTAAACTGGTACAACAATGAGTTTGCGTAACAACTTGCTTTCATATACCTTAATCCAACGTAAAAAGCTATATCAAGTAAAATTATCAATAAAACAGAGAATATGTTTTCTGAGTTAAGAATATCCCCATTTACTATTACACTTATAAACTGTGCAAATAATAGGAAAACAAAGAACAATCCCAATGCAAACAGTGCAATATTTTCACGTTTTACGAAAACCAGCTTTTCTGAGCGAGCTCTTATAACTTTATTTGATAAACCCGGCTCACTAATAGCAATCTCCATTCCAAACGCAGATATTATGAAATGCCATATAGACAAAATAAAAGATGCTATAAACCCAAATAATAAGGATATTGCGACAAGAATAGATACAAAGACAGTTGCCCCAAGACTAATTCCTGCCAGTGAGAGAAACCAGTTAAAAAATAATATACCCGATAAAAATAAAGTTAAACTCACAATACTAATTACCATTGGAGGTTTTAAAATCAAAATCAAACGATAGACATTCCAGTTTATTGTTCTGAATATAAGATTTTCCAGATTAACTTCTGCAGGTGCAACTCTTTTATTAGCTGCTCTTAATGAATTATATGTATGTATTGCCGATGACACTGCATATAAAATAAACATAACGTAAAACATTACAATAACTAATACGAATTTAAAAATCATTATAGCCTGCAAACCAGATTCTGGTTGAATGCTTTCTTCGAGTAAAACATCTTTTACTTCCATGAAAAATGGTGCTATCAAATCTGATATGGTAATCAGACTAAACAGCACCAATGCTATAAGAACTATCAATAATGAAAATGCTAGTCCCCAAGATGGTATCAGCGTGGTTAGAATTGACGATTTTCTCATAATCCCCTGATCTTTTCTTATTTCAGATCAGGCCTTGGGTCCGCTTTCAATTCCAATGCTTCTATAAGTTTATTAACCTGATCTTTGCTACCTGAGTTTCTAAGTTCATCAAAACTCTCATTTAGCATTTTACTAATACCAACTTGTAATTCTAATAGCTCAAGAAGCTCATCTTTTGTGATATATTTATTCTGCAATAAAATCTGCCCGAGTGGAATTTTTACTTGCTCCTGCTCAGTAAGGGCTTCCCCCAATTGGTGAATAGTCACTTTTTTATGCTGTACAAGAATTTCACCTAATCTTGGATGCTTGAGAAGCTTATCCCAGTTTTCAATGCTTAAACTACTATTGTCCATCAATTTTCTTCCGGTTTATATTGTAACCTTATTAAGATTCAACTTTTGAATCTTCTTTTTCATCTTCTTCAGGCGCATTATCTGCCTTTTCGGCTTTCTCAACAAGTTTTGCAGCTCCTGGAATTCTTTCAAAAACCACTTTCTTATTATCAAGATCTAATTTGATAACATCGCCCTCTTTGTATGCTCCGGTAAGAATCTCTTCTGCAATAGAATCTTCAATTCTTTTTTGAATGACTCTACGAAGAGGTCTTGCCCCATAAGTCTGGCTATATCCTTCCTCAGCGAGGAAGTCTTTAACCTCATTCGGGATTTCAAGCATAAGTTCCTGACCTTTTATTCTCTTAATAAGATCAGTAAGCATAATATCAACGATTTTTCTGATTTCTTCTTTTGTTAGATGTGAGAATACAATAATATCATCGAGCCTGTTTAAGAACTCAGGACGGAATTCTTTTTTCATTTCTTCCATTACTGTATCTTTGACTCTTTCGTATCTGTCTTTTTCTTCATCTTCAGCTACAGCAAAACCTAATTTGGAAGTATTTTCCAGTGATCTGGCACCAACGTTACTGGTCATAATTATGACACTATTTTTAAAGTTAGTTACTCTGCCTCTGGAGTCAGATAATCTGCCATCATCCAGAATTTGCAGAAGTAGGTTAAATACATCCGGGTGGGCTTTTTCAATTTCATCAAATAAAACTACAGAATATGGTCTTTTTCTGATAGCTTCTGTTAACTGCCCGCCTTCATTGTATCCAACGTATCCCGGAGGAGAACCGATCAGTTTGCTGGTGGTATGTCTCTCCATAAATTCGGACATATCAATTCTGATCATGTTTTCTTCAGAACCAAACATAGACTCGGCTAATGCTTTAGCTAGTTCTGTTTTACCAACACCTGTAGGTCCACTAAATATAAAGCTACCAATTGGTCTGCTTGGACTCTTAAGACCCACTCTGGCTCTTCTAATAGCTTTAGATATAGATACTATTGCAGAATGTTGACCGATAACTCGTTTATGTAAAGTATCTTCAAGTTTAAGGAGTCTATCAGTTTCACCTTCTGTAAGCTTAGTAACAGGAACGCCTGTCCAGCTGCTAACAATATATGCAATTTCTTCTTCTGTTACAACGGATTTATTAGCTTCCTGCTCAGTTTTCCATTTTTGAGAAATTTCTCTGATTTTTTCTTTTAAATCAGCTTCTATATCTCTTAATTGGCTTGCTTTTTCAAATTCCTGATCTCTAATAGCCTGTTCTTTATCTCGAATTACCTGCTTTAATTCTTTTTCTATTTCTTTTCCTTCAGGAGGAAGTGAACTTGCCTGAAGTCTGACTCTTGAACTTGCTTCATCAATAAGGTCAATTGCTTTATCAGGAAGGAATCTATCTGTTATGTATCTGTCTGATAATTTAACAGCATAATCAATGGCAGCATCAGAGATTATAAGTTTGTGATGCTCTTCATATTTATGCCTTAATCCACGAATAATTTCCATTGTTTCTTCAACAGAAGGCTGATCAACAAATACAGGCTGGAATCTTCTTTCCAGTGCTGCATCTCTTTCAACGTGTTTACGATATTCATCAAGAGTAGTAGCACCAATTACCTGTAATTCTCCTCTTGAAAGAACAGGTTTAAGAATATTAGCTGCATCTATAGCACCTTCAGCTGCACCAGCACCAATTAGAGTATGAAGTTCATCGATAATCAGAATTACATTTCCTGCGCCTCTGATTTCATCCATGATTTTTTTGAGTCTTTCCTCAAATTCACCTCTGTATTTGGTTC
>DNSU01000161.1:5990-13136 GCA_003499585.1 Cyanobacteria bacterium UBA9579
TCCTGCAACTAAAAGGCCCATATCAAGCTGTACAAGTCTTTTATCTTCCAATATTTCAGGAATATCTCCACTAACGATCCTGTTTGCTAAACCTTCAGCAATAGCTGTTTTACCTACACCAGGCTCACCGATTAACACAGGATTGTTCTTTGTGCGGCGACCCAGAATCTGTACAACTCTTTCTATTTCTTTTTCTCTACCTACAACAGGATCTAAACGCTGTTCCTGTGCAGCTTGAGTTAAATTTGTACCAAATTCATCAAGAGAAGGTGTTTTACTTCTACCCTGGCTTGTTGTTGAGCTGGCACCTGTTCTGGTTTCACCCAGCATTCTTATTACATTGCTTCTAACTTTATTTAAATCAACACCGAGATTCTCAAGAACTCTGGCTGCAACACCTTCACCTTCTCTAATTAAACCTAACAGAAGATGCTCTGTACCAATATAATTATGTCCTAATTGTCTTGCTTCATCCCAGGATAATTCCAGAACACGTTTGGCTCTTGGGGTAAAAGGAATTTCAACTGCTACGAAGCCTGATCCTCTACCAATAATCTTCTCAACTTCAACTCGAGAATCCTTCAGATTAACTCCCATTGCTTTTAAAGTTTTTGCAGCTATTCCTGTTCCTTCACCAATTAAACCTAATAATATTTGCTCAGTTCCAACAAAGTTATGCCCTAATCTACGAGCTTCTTCTTGAGCCAACATTATTACTTTAATTGCTTTTTCTGTAAACCTTTCAAACATTTATTTTATATCTCCCATCAGATTAATGCCTTTAATCATATTTAATTTTGGACTTAATATACACAATTCACTTAAAATTAAGGATAAAACGAATATTATTTGAACTTTTTTCATATTTTGAGCGATTTTAGAATCGTTTTTCGATTTTCTTCGATATTTTAGTAAGATTCCTTTTCTTCAGCTTTTCATAAAACTCGTTTCTAACTTTCATTTTACAATATAAAATTGATATCTTTCAATCTATAAGAATAAATTAATGATTTATTAATATTTTATTGTAAATTCTATTTTTAAACAATTCCCTATATTATAACCTACAAACTGTTTCTCCTTAAATCGTTACAATCCTATTTCTCAAAGCAAAATCAATGTTAATTTATATCTTATATTCTTAACCTATACATTTACAAATCTCTACCTTGATCTAATGCGGTCTTATCATAGATAATAATTTATTTTGTGGAATTATTTCCTGTAAAATATGTGTTTTAGATGTAGCAACTATAAAATGAACTTCCTGTCCCTGCTGTATACCAATATCAGTAAAAGGCACAGATAACTCTAAAACTGATTTATAGCTATATACAATATTATTTATGCTTTTCACCATCCATAAAGACCCTTCAATAGCCTCTGACAGGACAGGTGAGAAAATATTTCCCTGACAAATAGGTATTTCCATCTCATAAGCATAAGAATATCTCTGAGACGGAAAGAGTGCATTACCTTTATTTCTTATTCTAATAGGCGATAAAAGACCCGATCTATCCAGGATATAGAAATATATATATATTTCATTAGTTAAACCTAGCATTCTATCCTGATTTACATCAAATCTAAAATAAATATTGTCAGAATCATTCCCAAAGTAAATGCGTCTTAGCAATCTGTCTGATTGATACATTGGGGCCTGAGGCAGCTCAATATAGCCTGCTTGTGCCCACTCATCATCAGAATCAATTACACCGTTAATTGAAGGTTTTAAAATCCCATCAGGACAACGTGAAGGCTCTCCGGCAAATAAAACCAGAGGAATGTCCAGATAATCAGGTACAGGTTTATCAAGAAGTTTATATACATTTTTAAGGTGCATTCTGAACAGTAAATCGAACATATCATCATGCCCTGAGTCATTAGGCTCCCCATACCACCAGAACCAATCACTGCCTTCTGCAATATATATTTCTTCCCAGGCTTTTTCTACGGTTTCTTTAGGGTATTTATTCTCATTAACAAACTTTACAAGATCCTCTCTTGTTTTATACAAATAATCCCAGGCAATATTCTTTGTAGGATCACCTATCCAGAGACTAAAATTACGATTAATCCATGACCCTGAATGAATTGTATCCAATACTTTAGGCTCATCTGCTTTTTTTATAAAGTCACTTACTGTTGTTATATCCAGAGTTTCATCTTCAGACAATAATTTATATAAGTGCTTTAAGAATAATCGCCCATCTTCTTTATAACTTTCCCAGGAATTTTCACCATCCATAGCTATTGTTACGATATGATCATCTACAGGAGTGACCTGCAATCTGGCTTGGATGTACTTTATTCTTTCGTACAAGTCATTAGCTGCAATTTCAGATTCCTGATTACCATACTCAAAAGCAATTAAATCACCTAATGCAGAATTTCTAAATAAAGTAAAAATCTTCTTCTTATTTATATCAACCTGATAAGCCTGGCATAAATCATAAGGATCCTGTAAATTGCCATAAAAATCCCTGACAAAGTCTTTTCCTAATGTTTTAGCAAGATTTCCTTCGTCAGTAACTATCCATTTGACTCCCAAATCTGATAATAATTCTAAAGCTTCCGGACTGACACAATGTTCGGATGGCCATATGCCAGCTGGTGCAATGCCAAATATATCCTTAAATTTCTTCATCCCTCTTTTCATCTGAACCTTAACATCATCAACGAAATTAAAATGTGATGCAGGTAGCTGAATGTCAGATGAAGCTCTGGTTGCACATTCAGAATCTATTACAAGTGGTATTATAGGGTGATAATAAGGGCTGGTAGAAATCTCTATTTGACCTCTTTTGAGAAATTCCTTATATTTTGGGACTATATCTTTAATAATCTTCCTTTGTAATTCAATTATTAACTTACGATCCTCAAGGGTATAATTACTACCTTTATTGTACAGCTTTTCAAGTTCTGGTTCTTTAGTACGCCAGTAAGGATCAAACCATGCCAGATTAAACCATGCCAATATATCTGCATATTCCTGATCGAAAAAATCGTCTATGGTTGTATGATCATTCTGAAATCTTTTCTCATAAAGCTTTCTGTAGGGCTCATGAGGAAAAATCATGTTTACATAGTTGGCATCAAAAAAATATTTAAGTATAAAATCTTTATCTTCAGCACTTAATTTGGCAACATCTGTTACAGTTAGTCTGGAATGGATGTCATGAACATTATTATGACTGTAATCATACAACTGATCAAGCAGTGATGGTACAAGATTAAATGTCTGCTTGATATTTGGAAATTCTTCCAGCAGCATTAGCATATCCAGATAGTCTTTAATGGCATGGAGTCTTACCCATGGCATTAAATACTCTCCCGTTATAGTGCTGGCGTAAACTGGTTGATGCATATGCCATATAAAAGCTACTGAAAGCTTTTTAACCATGATTTTCCCTTCTAATAAAGAACACTTATTTCAGAATATTACTCACTATAAGTATATAACTTTGCGCCTCTAAATCAATAAGCTATTTAAATGATAAACCGTACCGTCAATAGAAGCATGCGGAAGCATGGATATTAAGTTTTACATAAATTAAAATATTGTTAGAAACTGAGAATCATTTTTGTCATATACTATTGATAATTCATATCTAATATAAACAGAATAAAGGGTTAAGCTAATGAGTGAAAAACAAAAAGTTGATTATAAAACAACGCTAAATCTACCTCAAACTGACTTTAAAATGAAAGCTAATGCGGCTGTTAGAGAAGTTGAACTTCAAAAATACTGGGAAGAGAATAATATATACGAAAAAAATATTTCTCAGAGAAAAAATTCAGAAAAATTCGTCCTTCATGATGGCCCTCCATACTTAAGCTCAAATAAAATTCACATAGGAACAGCTTTAAATAAAATATTAAAGGATATAGTAACAAAATATAAAGCCCAATCAGGCTTTTACAGCCCATACGTCCCCGGTTATGACGGGCATGGGCTTCCAATTGAGAATGCGGTTGTTAAATCAATTAAAGGCGGAAGAGAAGCCATCACTCCTGAAGAATTAAGAAAAAAATGCAGAGAATTTGCTATGACCAACTTAAAAGGTCAGGAAGAAAACTTCAAAAGACTAGGAGTATGGGGCAACTGGGAACATCCTTATGTAACCATCAGCCCTGATTTCGAGGCTGAGCAGGTTCGTATTTTTGGCGAAATACATAAAAAAGGATACGTATATAAGGGACTAAAACCTGTATACTGGTGTGCAGATTGCGAAACAGCTCTTGCTGAAGCAGAAGTTGAATATGCAGATCATAAATCCCATAGTGTGTATGTAAAATTCACTTTTGAAAATGAAGAAGCTAAAAAAGCATACCAGACAGCAGAACTTAATATAGATAATCCATTATCAATGGTTATATGGACCACAACCCCGTGGACATTACCTGCAAACCTTGCAATATGCTTACATCCAAGATTACAATATGCTTTTGTTCAAAAAGAGGGTGAGCAGGAAGTCTATATTATAGCAGTTGATCTTATGGAAAGCTTTGCAACTAACGTAAGTTGGGAAGAAAACGGATTTAAAATACTTGGTACTTCTACAGGTGACAAGTTTGAATACCTTAATGCAAAACATCCGTTATTTGACAGAAATAGTCTAATTATCCTTGGTGAACACGTTACAACCGAAGCCGGTACAGGAGCAGTTCACACTGCACCGGGGCATGGTCTTGAAGATTATGAAGTCGGCACAAGATATAGAATCGGTGTACTATCACCTCTTACAAATAAAGGTATATTTACAGAAGATGCCGGTCAATTTCAGGGAATGAGATATGATAAGGCAAATGAAGTAATAGTTCAGGAACTCAGAGATAAGAATGCTCTTCTTGGTTATGGGGAAATACTCCACAGTTATCCACACTGCTGGAGATGCAAGCATCCTGTAATTTATAGGGCAACAGAACAGTGGTTTATTGATGTAAATGCCTTTAGAGCAGACGCACTAAAAGCAATAAATGATGTAAAATGGATTCCTCAAAATAACTATCAAAGAATATTCAATATGGTTGAATCCAGATCTGACTGGTGTATCAGCAGGCAAAGGGCATGGGGTGTTCCAATTCCTGTATTTTATTGTACAGAATGCGATGAATCTATCATTAATGATGAGACCATCAAGAGCGTAGCTGATAAATTTGACAGAGAATCCTCAGATGCCTGGATAAAATACTCTGCAAAAGAACTGCTACCACAAGGATATAAATGTCCAAAATGTTCCGGCAGTGAATTCAGAAAAGAATCAGATATTATGGATGTCTGGTTTGACAGCGGAGTAACTCACGCTACAGTAGTTGGTGCAAGAAAAGAAGAATTAGGCGAGACTCCTGTTGAAATGTACCTTGAAGGTTCAGACCAGCACAGAGGATGGTTCCAATCATCATTACTTACAAGCGTGGCAACAAAAGGACGAGCTCCTTATAAGTCAGTGCTTACTCATGGATTCGTACTTGACGGTTCAGGACGCAAAATGAGCAAGAGTCTTGGCAATGTCGTGGAGCCACAAACCATAATAAATAAATATGGTGCAGACGTACTGAGATTATGGACTGCAAGCGTTGATTACACTAATGATGTAAGAATAAGTGAGAATATTATTCAGCAATTGGTTGAAGTATACAGAAAAGTACGTAATACCAGCAGATTCTTACTTGGTAATTTATACGACTTTGATCCTGCTGCTAACTGTGTAGAATATGCTAATCTTAGTGATATTGACAAATACGCCCTGCATAAACTACAAAAACTGGTTGAAAGTGTAAGTACTGCATTTGATAAATATGAATTTTATAGATATTATCAATTAATACAGAATTTTACTTCTGATTTCAGCTCATTTTATCTTGACATAGTAAAAGATAGATTATATACAGCAGGCAAAGATTCACTTGCAAGAAGATCAAGTCAGACAGTTTTGTTTGAAACCCTTCATGTTTTGGCAAGACTTCTGGTTCCGGTTACACCTCACCTTGCTGAAGATGTATGGTTATATGTGCTCCCTTCGCAAAAAGGTAATATTGAAAGCATCCTGCTTTCAGACTGGCCAAGGGTTAAGCCTGAATACTTAAATAATGAAGTGAATGATAAATGGAATGCAATAGCTGAGCTTAGAGAGATAGTTACTAAAGCTATTGAACCTGTTAGAGCCGAAAAGAAAGTTGGAAGCTCACTGGAAACAGCAGTAGCCATCAGAGTTATTAATAAACCTGATGTTGAAGAAATGCTAAAAACTGTACAGGGGGAACTTGCAAATGTATTTATTACTTCTCAAGCAGTAATACTGAAAAATAATGAAGTCCCTGAAAATATACTCAACCAATATGAAGAAGACAGCTATCACGTCTATGTAACCCATGCAATGGGAGAAAAGTGTGATAGATGCTGGAAATTTTCAGATACAGTCGGAACAGAAAAAGAACACGAAACCCTTTGCTTAGACTGTATAAAAGCTATATAAAACACAGTTTAAATTAAAAGAGAGGAAAATTTAAATTTTCCTCTCTTTCTTTAATGAATTACCAATTAATGTTTTTTATTCGGTTTTGATTTACCAGACTGTTTAGATTCAAATTTATCTGCATTTTTAGCTGCGTTACCCGAATTGCCTACGGATTTTGTTTGAATCGAATCAGCTTGTACATATTTTGGACTGGATGTTATAGCTGGTGTATGAGATTGTTTTGTTTCTGCTTTCTTTTCTACTGTATTTGCCTGTACATGTCTTGTCTCAGATTTCCTTTCTACAGTATTAGCGTGCACTTGTTTTTCTTCGGATTTATTTTGTCTTGTGTTAGCGTATACCTGTTTTGTTTCGGATTTACTATGTTTTGTATTAGCTTCAACTTGTTTTGTTTCCGCTTGTGCAAACAGATTTTCTGATTTTCTTTCTACTGTACTTGCCTTATTAACAGTTTCTCTAGCTTTTGATTCTGATGCACTGGATTGATAGGTTTTTTCTTCTGCTCTTCTTTCCTTTTGATGAGATTCAACGATTCTATCTTCGGCTTTTGCTTCAACAGTATCAGCTTGTATATATTTTTCTTCAGCTCTTGTTTCTTTAGCTTTTGCTTGTACTATTCTATCTTCAGCTTTTGATTCTACTGCACTGGATTGATAGGTTTTTT
>DNSU01000134.1 GCA_003499585.1 Cyanobacteria bacterium UBA9579
GATATTAATGGTTCACCAAAAGATGTTAAACTTGCTGCCAAAAAGCTTATTGATGATTTTAAAAAAGTGAGAAAGACAACCTGTTGCAAAGCATTAAGTGCAAAGTATGATTTTAATTCACCGGAAAGACGTCAGAACTGTGTAAATATAGTCAGTGATGCAGCGGAAGTTCTTGAAAACATAGTGAAAGAGAATTCTAAAGAACTAGCTTTCTAGTATTCCAATAATAAACTTATAAAGGCAGAATAGCCGATTGGCCGTACATTTTAAGCCTAAATTACTATATTGTATAGAAATTATTCTGGTTTAATCAAGGAGTGATTTAGGACAAATTATCGCTAATGCCCGATTTTTTATTGGATATATTTTTTAGACTCTTTGTAATTGGCTTGCTACTATTTGCCAATGCGTTTTTTGTTGTCTCTGAGTATGCGCTGGTCAATGTTAGAAAAACCAGAATCCAGCAATTGGTTAAAGAAAAAAACACTACAGCACAAATAATCTCTGAAGAGCTTGCTAATATTCCAAAATTCATTGCAGCAGTGCAGGTTGGGGTTACAGTTGCAAGTATTGGGCTTGGTTGGGTTGGACAGTTGACTTTTGCAGAGTTGTTTTATCCTTTGCTCGCTTTTTTACCTCAAGTTGGACAGGTAGTTACAACCCATACTATTGCTGCTCTATTTGCCTTTATTATAATAACGACGTTGCAGATTATATTTAGTGAATTAATACCTAAGGCTATAGCGCTTCAATATCCTGAAACCACGTCTTTTATTATTGCAAGGCCAATGAAGTTGCTGGCTATAATTTTCTCCCCGTTTATTTTATTTCTAAATAACACTGCAAACAGTATTTTAAAATTGTTGAATATTCCGCCTGCTAAAGGTGTTCATCTTGTTCATTCTACAGAAGAACTTGATATGCTTATAAATGCCAGTTATCAGGAAGGTGTTTTAAATGAAACAGAAAGGGATATGCTTCACAATGTTTTCAAGTTTTCAGACCTGATTGCAAGACAGATAATGGTTCCAAGGCCTGATGTTGTTTCTATTCCTTTAGATATTCACTTAAATGAGTTAATGAAATTCGTATATGAGCATCAATTCACCAGATATCCTGTTTATGAAAATGATTTGGATAATGTTCTTGGAATTATCCATATAAAAGATGTAATTCCCTACATTGAAGCAAAAGAAGAATTTGCACTATCAAAAATTATCAGAAAAGTTATGCTTGTTCCTGAAACACTGACAATAGACAAGCTCCTTCTGGACTTTAAAAGACGACACAGTCAGATGGCTGTTGTTATTGATGAATTTGGAGGAACTTCCGGTATTGTTACTCTGGAAGACGTTCTGGAAGAGATTTTTGGTGATGTTCAGGATGAATTCGATATTGAAGAAGCTGATGTAAAGGTTATGTCTGAAAATGAATATATTGTTAATGCAATGTTGAGAATTGATGAAGTAAATGAGATTTTTGATATAAATCTTGAAGAGGAGGAAATAGAAACTATTGGCGGCTTTATCTTAAAAGAACTAGGAAGAGTAGCAACTGTTGGAGATCAAGTCAGAGTTGATGATTATATTTTTATTGTAGAAAATGTAGAAGGTGCAAGAATAACCAAACTAAAAATTCAAAAAATCAAATAACTATTCTACTTATTTGAAAAAGCGATTTGTAAAAATTGCTTAATTTTTTATGTGTATTTATCAATTGTTTTTTTTAGCTAACTTTAAACTAATAGATTGACAGAAAAGTTTGGAAGGGAACATAAATTTGATTAATGTTGGTAATGTTAGTAATAAACAAGTAAGTTTTATTAAAAATAATGATATTTCTATTTCACGTGACCCTCAGAATTTTAAGAATATAAAAGTTCTTCAGGATAGATTAAATCAGATAGTCAAAGAAATTGGAGGAATTGAGAAAGCTTCCAGTATCCCTGAAAGCGTTTTACGTTCTCAATTTAAAATTGAGAAACTCCGTAAGGAAACCATAGAAGCCTGGAGCAACCAGCCTACTGCTTTAAAAGCTAAATTAGAGAGATTAGATCAATTAAATCAAGAATTAACAATGATAAATCAACTACTCAAACAGGTCTCAGCTGATATTAAGAAAGAACCATCAGGATTAATTATTCCTGATAAAGAAAAACTAATCACTGATTCTTTAGAAATTATAAGTATTTATAATTCTTTGCCTAATGATAAACAAAAAAGTCAAAATATCATTAAAAATAAAACCCTTGCTCCTGCAAAAACTCTTTCTATAAAAGAGATAAAAGCACCTATACAAGAAATAAATAAAGATAATTGGAACTATAGTAAATTAAACGCTGAAGACAGTAATGTTTATGCAAAACTTAAAGATTTTCTTCTTATTGGAGAGGTTAAAGATGTCTTAAAAGAACAAACTCAGGCTATAGATACTAAACTAGCAGAGTTAAAAGAGAAAAAAGGCAAGTTTATTCCTGAAGTTGGAGTGAAACTATATAGTCCAAATGATACAGGTAGAATCTTGGCCCTAGAAACAGCTAAATTGCGTCGTAGTAATTTAAGTAGCACAATTATTTCTCCCGGTGATGAAAATTTAGTTTCTCCTGATATACTGGCACAACCTTCGCCTGCCGGTACATTGTTTTTCAAGATTGATAAACGATTCATTCCTTCTAAAGTTGAAATGCAAGAAATATTGAGGCTGAATAAACCTTATAAACCTGTTTTAAATAAACTATTTCCTGAAGGGCTCAATGTGTATATGGTCCCGGGATATACAAATGATAAATATGGTGACATTGAAGGAGGATTAAGTATCCCCGGACACCCTGAGTCAGGAATATGGCTAAACTCCTATAATATTCAGGATCGTTATTCATATACATCTGCATTAGAAAACAATCTTGCAAATATAAGAGAAGTTAAAGGTTTTCATCCTAGTGTGTTACAAGGTAATGCAGACAGAGCCAGAGCTTTAGCTCATGAAATAGGGCATGCCATTACTTATAAAACACTGAATGATGAAGCTGAATTAAATAAAGATAATAAAAACGATACTATTGTTATGCTTTCCTCTGCGGAAATAGATCTTATATCAGGATGGAAAGGGCTTAGGCTTGGCACAAAGCTTAATAATATTGATAAGAGTGATACCAGATTTTTAAGTAAGGCTGATAAACAAAATTTATATTTATTTGCTGATTATGAAATGCTTGCAGAAGATATACGTATGGCATTAACAGAGAAAGATATTCCTGCTTCTTCTGCAATGAGCGGAATATATGACCAGACAAAAGAAGGTGAAGCTAAAAAAGCAAAAGTTACTGATTATCTCAGAAAGTGTCTGCTGGAAAATAAAACCCCTGTAGAAGCTATTGCAGATAAGATTAAAAATTAATCAAACAAAAGAGCCCTTGGGGGCTCTTTTTAATATGTTGCAAAAGGTCTTTATTGCAGAGGCCTTTTAGGATTCTTATCAGATGTGACGAACAATCCTATTAAATCTTCAAGTTCTTCAGATTGCTTTTTATAGCTTTGAACTTCTTTTTCAAGTGAGCGAATATTATTTCTATATTCTTCAATTGTATTAATATCATCTCTGATAGATTGTGCTAATTCGTCTTGAAGCTGTTGGGCCTCTGTAAGAACTTTAGTCGTGGAAATTCCCATAGCTTCCATTGTTTGTCTAATTATTTGAGCACCGGTTTGTCTGGTGACTCCTGATGGGAGTCTGGAAATTAAACGCATTAAGATTTCTATATTTGTACCAGAATTCAATTCCTGCGCCTTTTGTCCGGGCAATTCAAAATCATCTTCTATATATGATCTGTTAATTCTGGATCTTTGAGGTTCCTCTTTTCTGATAGGTGGTCTGGAAGGAGCTTTATAAATTGGCTTAGGTGCTGGTTCTTCATATAATATTGGTTCTTCTTCAAAAACAGGCTCTTCTATATCTTCCAGGCTAAATTCATTATCAGTATAAAGTCCGTATTGCTCTTCAGGCTCCTGTATACTTGTTTCTTCGTTGTATTGATAACTATATTCATTATCTAATTGGGAATCCAGGCTTTCTGCCGTTGTATCTTCTTCATCTGAATTTAGAGAAAAGTCATCTAATTCATAGCCTGATGATGTATTTTCTTCATATAATTCAGTATGATCTTCACTTTTCCAGAGTATGTCGTCAGGTCCTGCTGAATTTTCTATACTGTTAAAATCTTGTACAGGATTATTGTATTCTTCATTAAATGATGATTGTTCTTGCATTTGAGGAGCTTCAGACTGCTTTTTTAAAGCTTCAATGATTTTTCTTCCAACTCCGTCAGGGACTTTTGATGATTTTTTAATATCCACTTTTTCCCTCTCCTTTTAGGTTCATTTTATCATATTGATACAAATTTAAAAAACTTGGAGATTATGTAAATAGATTTTTTCTGGATTTATACTGTATTATAACTTATTTGATTTTTATGTAACGGGGCATTTAATGTATTTAATTTTGCGATCTTAAGTCTGACGACAGTTTATGGGCATATAATCCTTCAAGTTGAGCTATTTTTGATGCAACTTCACACAATTTGGATTGAGCTGCCTGTTTTGATATTTGTTGGAAGGATTGAATTTTTACGAAATCAAATACGCTTAATCCTCCTGTGTATCTGGCTATACCATTTGTTGGAAGAATATGATTTGTGCCACTGCAATAGTCACCGAAAACTTCAGCTGAATAATTGCCTATAAACAAGGATCCATAATTTTTAAACTCATTAATATAGTTATCAGATTTGTCAAAGCATATTTCCAGATGTTCAGGAGCTTTCTTGTTTGCTATTTCTATAGCCTGGGCTAAATTAGCCACTAAAATGATAAGCCCTTTTTGAATTGACAAAGAAGCAATATCTGATGTTTCAAGCTTAGTTAAGAATTCATTAACTTTGTTAAGAACTTTTTCGGCTAATTCTCTTGAGGTAGTTATTAAATATGCCTCAGCTTCTTTATCATGCTCAGCTTGGGCTAGTAGATCAGCCGCAATGAAATCAGGATTTGCTGTTTCATCTGCTATAATCATTACTTCACTTGGTCCTGCGAGAAAATCTATTCCACAAATTCCATATACTTCTTTTTTGGCAGCTGTTACAAATTTGTTACCGGGTCCTGTAATTTTGTCTACTTGAGGAATTGTCTCTGTTCCATATGCCATAGCAGCTATTGCTTGAACACCGCCTATTCGGAATATTTTATCTACACCTGCCAGTTTACAGGCAGCTATAGTTATTGGTTGTATTTTAGGACTGCATACAATAATTTCTTTTACTCCGGCAACTTTAGCAGGAATTATCGACATTAAAGCAGATGATGG
>DNSU01000209.1:0-4630 GCA_003499585.1 Cyanobacteria bacterium UBA9579
CTCCATATCAAAGATAGGCTCGTTATCCAGAATTTCATACACAGATTTAGCTTTAATCCCTTCAGGTAAATAATTACTAAATCCCACAACATAAGCATTCACTACACCTTGCGCCCCAAAAGGCACGAGTATAGGGAGTCCTATTTGAATATTTTCTTTTAGCTCATCAGGAATAAGATAGCTAAAAGTGCGCATGTGCAGATTAGGAATATCTACTATAACCTGCACATATTTATTGTCTTTATTTTTTTCCATCGATTTCGCTTAAGTTACTTTTAATAGTAGGGTGCGCATTACGCACCAGCATCAAACTAAAAACTGAGCAATTTGACTGCTTATTCTTCTTCAGTGCAAAGCTCTGTTATAGCTTCTTCTACTGCTTGTTTGAGTTCTTCTAATTTATCAGGCGGGAATGTAACTCCTTTTTTAGTTGGATTCCAGTTAATACCATCATCAGTTGTGTAATAAACTCTCAAATCAAGATATTGTTTGCCTTTGTATTCATTAATCTGAATATGGATTTCTTCTGTAGCGCTACGTGGAATTGATGCTAGCATTTTGCTCTCAGCCATAAATTTCTCCTCCAAAATATAATTTCATAAGCAATTTTATCAAATTTGAATCCATTATACATAACTAACCAAGTTGGGAATACATGGGAAATTTAAAAGCATTATATTTTAAGAAAGTTCAAAGAGGGCGAAGATATATGACTGATAAAACAAAAATTAATAAAAAAATTGAAGTAATGAGAATGCATAAACAGGAATATGATTCCCAAATTGGTCCTTGTGGAGAAAAGAGGTCTCAGGAGCATTTTAGGAATACAAGTATCGCGGAAAAAGATGAGCTGTTTTTTGATAAAGAATCGGATAAAGAAGAGGTTGACCTGATTTTATAAAGAAATTATTCAAAAGAAAAAAGCTACCGCTTAGGTAGCTGCTAGACAATCTTGGGAGGAGATTTGGGGGGTTGTATTACATCTTTATTAAGAAGAAAGGATTTAATTAATTTACCTTTTTTCTTGCTAGTTTTAACAATTCGTTACATTTTAAAAGTTAAATAAACTAAAAACGTCGCTCATTACTAAATAAAGCGACGTTTTGATTACAGAAAAAGCTATAACTAGCTTTTTATACTCAAGGCTGCGTTAATAAAGCTAATATGGGTTAAAGTGTGAGGATAGTTACCCAGATTTTCTTTTGTATCCGGGTTAATCTCTTCTGAGAATAGATGCAAGGGATTAGAATACTCGAGTATATGTTTAATAATGTATTTAGCTGTTTCATTTTCTCCCAACAGTGCAAAGGAATGAGCCATCCAGAATGATCCTGAAGTATAAGCTCCTTCCCCACCTTCTATGCCGTCGTCATACTCCTCATGTTTATACCTGTAAACAAGACTATCTGTACTTAATTCTTTCCTTATTCTGACAACAGTGGATTTTAGTCTATGATCATCAATTGGCAGAAATCCTAAAATAGGCAGCAGCAGTAGGCTTGCATCAGCTGTTAAAGAGCTGTTATAGGACTTAAATCTGTCTTTTTCAGGACTCCAGTCTTCTTCAATTACTTTATTATGTATTTCCTGTTTGACATCTTCCCATCTGGAAATATTGGGATTATCCGGTCTTAAAGATTGTGCAATTTTTATACCTGCCTCAATTCCAAGCAATGCAGCTGCTTTAGAGAAAGTGAAGCGTCTTTTAAGATCTCTGACTTCCCATATGCTGTAATCAGGATTATCCCAGGCTTCACTTAGTATATTTGTATAGTCTATTAAAAGGTCTGTCATTTGTTTATTTGGCTTAAATCCATTTTCTATAGCAGATAAAGCACATCTTAACACCATACAGAAGCTATCCAATTCAAATTTTAAATGTGCATCATTCCCGATTCTGACAGGAAAAGAATCTTTATAACCTGATAGATGTTCAAGATTATGCTCTATTAAATCAGCTTCCCCTCTTAAGCCGACAACAGGTCTTAAATTCTTACCATACTGCATGCAAATATTCTCGAGCCAGCTGAATAATTTAAATGCCTCATCTTTATAGCCAATATTGAGAAGCGCATGGAAGGCAAAGGCTGTATCTTTTAACCATACATACCTGTAATCCCAGTTTCGCTTGCCTAAAATATTTTCAGGAAGTGAAGTTGTAGGAGAACTAATAAGTGCTCCTGTGGGGTTATACATTAACAATTTCAGTAATAATGCTGATCTGAGGACTTCTTGCTTAAATACACCTTCATATTCCAGTTTTGAACTCCAGTCTTCCCAGAATTTCTTTGTGTTTTCAAGTTCATCTGAGGCATCATCAATAGGAGAAGCATCAGTAACATTTATTAACTTGTCATATTCAGGTTTGTAATAAAGTGAAAACCAATGTGTTTGTCCTTCTTTAACTATAAGTTTTTTAACAATCTTATTATCAGTATGATGCATTTGAATATCAGAGTTTAAAATAAGAGTATTATTTTTGTCTGTAGCAGCGATCATGCCCTGTTCAATGAATTTATAGTCAGGTTCACTGCGTGCATAATTAAACTTAGGATGAAACGAGAAGTTTAGAGGTAAAGTTCCTTTAATTACTTCAAGTTTTCTGAATAACATGCAGTGTTTGCAGCTATGATCTGTTTTTGGCAGCATAAAATCAGTAATTTTAACAATTTTACCAGTTTCTGTAATGAAAGTAGTTTCCAGAATATTTGTTTTTTCAATATATTTTTGCTGGCTGAAGAATTTTTCCATCGGTTTTATCTGAAAAAACCCGCCATCTTCTTTGTCCAGAATACTTGCAAACACGCTTGGGGAATCAAAATCTGGTAAACATAACCAATCAATGGAACCTTCCTTTGATATAAGCGCTATGGTTTCCAAATTGCCTACAACTCCATAATCTTTGATAGGGCTGTATTTGTCTTGTGAATTATTCATTTATCTTCCCCTTATTAGTTTTATTATAAGCATTAGCTGGGCAGGGTTTGCTTAGTATTACCTATACCTATTTTTAAGTTTTTTTATCTCTTTTCCAATTGGCTAGTTTAGCTATTTTATTGAACTTCAGGGTTTCGAAAAGGCAGGTTTTCTATTCAGGCTAGTTATAGAGATGATTATAATTATTCAAAAAATAGATGATAATATCACCTAAATTAAGTCTAAATACTTCTTAGCCTACAATCGATGACTTAATTTAAAGCCAATAAGTTATTGTAGAAGCACAATTATATATGTTTGGTACCTTATAGGGTTGAGGATAAGGTAAGTAATAATGTCTAAGCAAAAAATAGGCTTAATAATAGCTCTTGGCAGTTTAATAATCCTGTTTTTCTTTTTAAGTACAAAAACAGGGTTTAGCCTGGAAAAACTGCAAAGCTTCATCAAAGGTCTTGGTTTCTTTGCGCCTCTGGCTTTTATCCTGATATATACAATCGGGCCGACATTTTTTGTACCGATAACCCCGTTATCAGTAACAGCAGGAATATTATTCGGGCCGGTATGGGGAACTGTATATACAGTTCTCGGGGCTACTTTTGGTGCAAGTGTTGCTTTTCTTGCCAGTAGATATCTTGTTAAAGACTGGGCAGATAGAAAATCACCTACTAAAGTTGTTATGGTGCAGGAATTGGTAAAAAAAGAAGGATGGAAGTTTATCGCAATTGCAAGAATAACTCCAATTTTCCCTTTTAATATTCAAAATTATATTTTTGGGGTTACTGACATATCATTTAAGTTATTCTTTTGGACAACTCTTTTTAGCATAATTCCCGGTTCTTTTACTTATGTATATCTAGGTTATGCAGGTAAGGAAGTTTTTGCAGACGGTAAAGGTGCACTTCCACAGATCATTGCTGCTGTAATTTTCCTGCTATTATTTAGTATGCTGCCTTATATAATTAAAAGAATAAAATTGATTATTAAGAAAAAAAAAGAAGCAAATAACCATTGTATTACATTGTAATTAGCCTATTTGCAGTAATTTCGCATTTGACCTGAGTAGTTGTGTATTTTATACTACATTGGGTGCTAAATGGTTGATCAGACTTTCAGATCAACTTAAAAGAGGAGAATTAAGTTTTGGCTAATGCGGTAGTAATCGGAGCTCAGTGGGGCGATGAGGGTAAGGCTAAAATTACGGATCTTTTAGCTGAGTATGCAGATATCATAATAAGATATCAGGGCGGATGTAACGCAGGTCATACAGTTGTAGCAAACGGAGAAACATACAAGTTTCACTTGGTTCCATCAGGCATCTTATACCCTGGGAAAGTTTGTATCATAGGTTCTGGAACAGTTATAAATCCGGAAGTCCTTATGAAAGAAATCAATGGTTTAAAAGAAAAAGGAATAGATGTAAGTGGCTTGCATATAAGCATGTCAGCTCATATCACACTGCCTTATCATATAGATATAGACGGTTCAAGCGAGAAATCTTTAGGCAAGAAAAAAATTGGCACCACAAATAGAGGCATCGGGCCTACTTACGCAGATAAAATCAACAGAGTAGGCATTAGAATAGAAGATTTATATGACGATGAAGCTTTAAATGATAAATTAGACTTAATTTTGCCTCAAAAAAATAAGGTTCTAGAAGATATTTACGGACTAAAAGGCTATACAAAGCAGGAAA
>DNSU01000209.1:4702-4863 GCA_003499585.1 Cyanobacteria bacterium UBA9579
AGGAAATTTTAGACTTTTGCAAAAAATACGAGAAGGAGCTTGCACCATATGTAAGTAATACGCAGGAAATTCTCAGCAATGCTTTAAAAGAGAAAAAATACATCCTGTTTGAAGGCGCTCAGGGCACTATGCTTGATGTTGATCATGGAACATATCCATAT
>DNSU01000209.1:4962-5161 GCA_003499585.1 Cyanobacteria bacterium UBA9579
CATATGTAACAAGTTCAAATCCTGTTGCAGGCGGAGCCTGTACAGGAGCTGGAGTTGGGCCAACCTGTATTGATAGAGTTGTCGGAATAAGCAAGGCTTATATCACCCGTGTTGGAGAAGGACCTTTTGTTACTGAATTAAGTGATGAAATCGGCAACAAAATTCAGGATATCGGGAAAGAATTTGGAACAACAACAGG
>DNSU01000209.1:5222-5793 GCA_003499585.1 Cyanobacteria bacterium UBA9579
AAAGAATTTGGAACAACAACAGGCAGGGCAAGAAGATGTGGCTGGTTTGATGCAGTTATTGCCAGATATAGTGTTCTTGTAAATGGTTTAACCGATATGGCCATTACTAAACTTGATGTTTTAAATGATTTTGATGAAATAAATATTTGTGTAGCATATAAAGATACAAGAAACGGCAAAATATATGAATATTACCCAACAAATACTTATATGCACAAATATTTAGAACCTGTTTATGAAACCATGCCGGGGTGGAAAGAAGATTTATCATATGCTAAAACATTAGAGGAGCTACCTATAGATGCTCGTAATTATCTCAATAGAATTGAAGAGCTTATAGAAATCCCTGTTTCAATAATCAGTATCGGAGCTAAACGTGAGCAGACAATTATCTTGGAAAACCCTGTTACTGCTACTGGTAGAAATATCTTAACAAAAGTTTAGTGTAAAAAGGCTTGACTTAGAAATCTACTGTTGTTATCTTTATACTTGTCAAATGAAAACTGAATAATACATGCGCCTGTAGCTCAGCAGGTAGAGCACTCCCCTTTTAAGGGATAGGTCCTGCGTT
>DNSU01000209.1:5845-8016 GCA_003499585.1 Cyanobacteria bacterium UBA9579
TTTTAAGGGATAGGTCCTGCGTTCGAATCGCAGCAGGCGCATACTTTTTTAGAAAGGCTTCAGGCCTTTTTATTTTTTGATTAAAAAACACCTTCTTTGATAAAATACGCAAAATTGCACAAAATACACATAAAAGGTAAAATATATTTTATGGACAAAGATAAGGTTTTAAAAGAAATAGACATAAAAAGAGATGAAAGAAATCACATCTGGACAGCTTTAATGATTACATTAGGCGGAACTATGACTTTGATTTTAAGTTTATCTGGAATATTAAGAATATCATTATTTAGTTTAGGCATTATTCTTTCATTGTTCTTATTTTATTTATATTTTACTAAACTGGATCAAATTGATAGTTTATTTAGAAGGCTTAAAGGAGACTAATATATGTCTACTGGTGATATTATAGGACTTACAGGTGCATTAATTCTTTTTGGCGCATTCTTATATTTTGGCTATAGAATGGCAAAAACACCTAAACACTCTCATAAGTAAGAAATAATTATTGGTGCGCAATGAACATCCTACTTGGCTTAATCGGGATTCAATCAGATATAGAGAAGTTGAAGAAATAGCCCGATGTGCTGGGTTATGAGATTGAGTTTAGACAAAAAAGGGAAAACGATGGGTTATAACAAGACGGAAGAGGAATTATTAGATCTTCTAAAGGAACAGCTTTCATTTTTGGTATGCTCAAGTAATGATTTTGATAAAGGGAATCTTGCAGAGGCAAAGAGAATAGCAACTACAATTCGGAATTTAGTTCATGATACTAATAGATCAATCTCTCTATTAAAACAGTTAGAAAAGAAAAATATACTTTTTTATGATACAACTCAAGACTATGATCCAGATAATCTTGCATCAACTCATTCCCTCATTGCAATTGGAATGTCTAATGGAGTATGCATCTACACAGCACCATTAGATAATAGAAGCAAACATAAAGTTTCTTTTAGTACCTGGTGGGAGAAAATAGTATTTAGTGATCAAGACAAAAAACAGCTCACTAGAAAAGACTTAATTCTTATTGTTGCCAATAAGGAGGGTGGATCACATATTGATCCTCAATCAGATGATACATATATTGATATAACTAAGTTTAATTCATTAGGCTGGATGACAGATAATAATTCTCTTGGACCTAATCCCATTCTAGTAAGTATTCGACAACTAGCCCATGAATTTATTCTAACTTTGAAAGATGAGTTTAGTTGTCTTGAAAGTATTGGAGAACAATATATACATAATTTGAATATCAAAAAAAGCAATGAATATAATGATATTGGAGCTCAACAGCTTAATTCAGGAGATTTTAAAAATGCGGTAGAAAGTTTTAATAAATCAATTTATTTTAATCAAAGTAATTTTATACCATACAGTAATTTAGGATTACTATATTTATTTGGAGAACAAAATTTAGAAAAGGCAGAGGAAAATTGTAAAAAAGCTATAGAGCTAAATCCTGTTGATTATAAATCATTTATGAATTTAGGAATAATATTTGGTATTAGAGAGAACTTGGAGGAAGCTATAAAATATCTGGAAATAGCTCGAACATTGAATCCTAATGATATTGCTATCTACAAAAATCTTGGTTTTGCATATAAAAATAAAAATAACAGAAAAAAGTCAATTGAGCATTACCAAAAAGTAATTGAATTAAATCCAAATGATTCACAAACTTATAATATCCTAGGTATACTTTGTGCAGAAATGAGTAATCTAGATAATGCATTGATATATTTTGAAAAAGCTGTGGAATTAGAGTCGGAAAATCCTGCTTATAATAAAAACTTGCAACTTGCTATTGCTAAAAAAATTAGCTATTAGTTAAGTATAATGGACGGTTTTTTCTGTATTTTTTAGCCTATTTCAAAAACTCAGTTTTAATTTCTTCCGTAATATTTCCGTAATGACTATGTTAAATCATAGGATTAGTATTTTAATCAAAACAGCTAAAATCATTACAATTATTGACTATTTTAATCCAAAAAGCCAGTTATATTCTCATTTTAAGGGATAGGTCCTGCGTTCGAATCGCAGCAGGCGCATTTCTATTTTAAAAAGGGTTTTGCCCTTTTATTTTTTTGTTCAATTTTGGTCTTGTTCACACATTGTCCATTTAATAAAGAAGTAATAAAAAGTAAAGTGTACTGAATTGTCTA
>DNSU01000098.1 GCA_003499585.1 Cyanobacteria bacterium UBA9579
TGGCTGAAAAGTAGGTTGCCCTAACTGCCCAAATCCCGGTTGTAATACACCGATTCCCGGTTGAATAATAGTCGGTTGCTGAGGAGTAAATGTTGTTCCCGGTGTAGGAAACTGCCTTGCTCCAAAAGCCTGCGGTGTGACGATCGGGGAAGCCTGAACCCCGTATTGAGGAAATGTACCATAATAGCCGTAAGTCGGAACAGAAAAAGTCGGTGCAGGTACATTAACCCTGACAGAAGGGACAGGAACCCCGAATGTGTCTACAACCTGTGATTGTGCTGTCTGAGTAGCAAAAACCAGTAAACCAAGTATAATTAATGTCTTTTTCATAACAGACTCCTTATTTTCCATTTAAGTGTATATATTAATATCTCATCTAACGGAAAATACAACCTGACATGCTCGGCAATTTAGATTGATAGTTTATATTCAGGGTTTTTATCTTTATATAAACCTAAAGCAGAGGCAAAAACCTCTGCTTTAAAATAATATCTTAAAAATTATGCTAATAAATCTAGCTTTGTATTGGTTCTTTCTTTTAAAAAGTTTTTAATAGCCTGTTTTTTCCCTACTGAATTAATGATTTCATTAACAAAATCAACAGCAGATTCAATATTATATGGCCAGTTTTCTTCAATTTTAGGTGTAGCACCTTGATTTTGAGATTTAATGCTTGGGAAATACTGTATTTGATACCTATTATCACCGAAGAATGCTGATCTGAACAATTGAAATTTGACCATATCCTCTTCAGGTAAAGATTTTTCAACCTTATTTTTAATAACAGGCAATACTTTGCTCATTTTGTCTATAGTTTCTGGATTCATATCCATGACTATTCTTCTAAATTTTCTTTCAGGCAATCTTTCAATTTCAAAATGCCCTTTAAAAGCTGTATCGTATGGACTAATTAGGCTTATCATATCTGTAATCTCTTATATTCTCATGATCTAAAACGTTTTTCTGGGTAGTATTCTATTATTAATAAACATAAATTTCATGCAAGTAGTAATTTGTCTAAATACTTTATATAAATGATCTAAATAAAAAGGTTAATCTCACAAAACACCAACTGTGGCTTGATTTTTAGGTTCTTAATTTATTTTCAATATTATTATATTTGATTATAGTGACAATTATAAAAATATATAATATTTTCTTAACTATTAGAATTTAAATCTGACCAAAAAGTATAATTCGGGCTAATAATTTGAAAAAAGCTAATTTTTTTGTGAAAATAAGTTTAATAATCGGGAAAAGTGAAGGAAAATAGGCTATGAGCTCAAAAGTATATTTTGTAAATCTAAGAGCACGCAGCGAGAAAGAAAATAAAGTAAATAAAATTCAAAAGCTTTTTGATGCTGCTGGTTTTAAGGATTTAATCTCAAAAGATGATCTTACCGCAATTAAAGTTCATTTTGGAGAAAAAGGAAATGATGGTTATGTAAATCCTGTTTTTGCTAGGCAGATAGTGGATAAAGTAAAGCAAGCAGGGGGGAATCCTTTTGTAACAGATACAAATACTTTATACATAGGAAGCAGACATAATGCAGTAAATCATTCTATCACCGCAATTGAGCATGGATTTAACTATGCAGTGGTTGGGGCACCTGTTATTATTGCTGACGGGCTAAAAAGTCAGAATATTGTTGATATTGAGATAAGCAAAAAACAGTTTAAGTCTGTAAAGATTGCAGGTGATATAGTTAACGCTGATAGTATGATAGTTATATCACACTTTAAAGGACATCCATTGGCTGGATTTGGAGGAGCAATAAAAAATCTTGCCATGGGCTGCGCTCCGTTTGCGGGTAAAAAAGATCAGCATTCCCCAAGGCCAATTATTATGACGGAAAATTGTATAGGCTGCGGCAAATGTATAACCATATGCCCCGGTAAAGCCATAACTCTGGAAGATAAAAAAGCGCAAATTGATCAGGGTTTATGTGAAGGATGTTGTGAGTGCATAACATTATGTTCATCACGGGCTATAGAAATAGACTGGGCAACAGAAATCGTGCCTTTTATGGAAAAAATGACCGAATACGCCTATGGTGCAGTTAAAGGAAAAGAGAACAAAATAGGATATATTAACTTCCTGATAAATATTACACCTGATTGTGACTGCTTTCCATTTAGTGATACTGCAATTGTCCCTGATATTGGAATACTTGCTTCAACTGACCCGATTGCGCTTGATAAAGCAAGCTACGATCTGGTAAACAAACAGCAGGGATTTGAGCACACTCAATTATGTGAAAATTTGGAATCCGGAAAAGATAAATTCAAAGGCATAAACGCACATACACAGGGCTTAATTCAGCTTGAATACGGCGAGCAATTGGGAATAGGCACAATGAATTATGAGTTAATCGAGATATAAAAAGAAGCTTATACTGATTTTAGTGCCTGATCAAACTGGTAGGATGCGCAGTGCACACCAGCTTCAAGCTTATAATATTAACTATAAAAAAAGAGGCTGAGGCCTCTTTTTTTAGTTGATTATTGTTTAAACCAGTTATATAAAGGCTTTGCTTTTTCCATATATCTATCAGCAACTCTATTAAATATATTAAGCCCGAAATCTTTAGTTAAAACACCGTCTAAAAACTCTTTTACGGTAAAGTTGGTTATTTTAAGCTCTTTTGATTCTTCC
>DNSU01000059.1:0-898 GCA_003499585.1 Cyanobacteria bacterium UBA9579
AATGGAGCCCATTTTTAGTCTAAATTTTATCTATAAGAGCTTCTGCTGCTACAATAATAGGGTCTATTACCGGTGAGTATGGTGGAGAATAGGTTATATCAATATCAGGAATGTCATCTATAGTCAGCCCTGCTGTTAAAGCTGTAGCTATAATATTTGCTCTTTTGTCTGCATCTCCTTTGCCAATTATCTGAGCTCCCAGTAATTTTCTGGTTTTCTTATCCGCTATTAGTTTTATAGTAATATCCTTTGCTCCAGGGTAATGCCCTGATTTATCTCTATAGGTTATGGTTTTTGCCTGATAATCATAACCATGCTTTTGTGCTTCCCTTTCAGACAAACCACTACCTGCGTTAGTATAGTCAAAGATTTTTGAAACATGAGAGCCTAAAACCCCTTTAAATTTTGCATCTCCTCCGGTTATATTAATTGCTGCAACTCTACCCTGTTTATTTGCAGTAGACCCAAGAGGGATCCATACAGGTTTTCCTGTTATGAGATGAATTTGCTCCGCACAATCTCCTACTGCATAGATATCAGGAATACTTGTTTGCATTCTGTCATTAACTTTTATAGCACCTGCTTCTCCAATTTCTATACCTGCATTCTTGGCAAGCTCTACATTTGGTCTTACACCCGGCGATAATAAGACTATATCAGTATCAATAACTTGCCCATGATCAGTTTCTATTTGTTTTACATTGCCTTCCTCATCACCTATTAAACGCTCTAAGCGATTGCATGTAATAATTTTCAGGTTTTTTTCCTCAGTCAGGTACTTTTCAATTTGTTCTGCCATGTCAGTATCCAAAATTGGTAAAATTTGGCATGCCAGTTCGATTAAAGTAACATCCAATCCGGAACATTGCAGCGCTTCAACCATTTCCAGCCCGATATA
>DNSU01000059.1:968-1515 GCA_003499585.1 Cyanobacteria bacterium UBA9579
CGATATACCCGGCCCCGACAATAACCGCTTTTTTATGTTTATTCATCTTTTCTTTTATTTTCAACGCATCCAGAAAAGTCCTCAGAGTAAATACATTATTAAGGTGTATCCCTTCTATATCAGGAATAAAAGGATGCGCCCCCGTTGCAATCAGCAGTTTAGTATACTTATCTTGAAATTTGTCAGCATTTTCGAGGTTTTCTATTTCAACAGTCTTTGTGTCAGGAGAAATTTTAACAACCCTGTGCCTTATATGAACGTTAACATTATATTTTGTTTTAAATGTTTCAGGTGATCTTACAAGCAGCTTTTCAGGATTTTGAATAAGCCCTTCAATATAATAAGGCAAGGAACAGGAAGAGTATGAAATATGATACCCGTCAGTATATAAAGTGATTTTAAGATCAGGATTTTCTCTTCTTGCTTTAGCCGCAGCTTTAGGCCCAGCTGCCACACCCCCAATAATTATTAAATGCTCTTGCATAATTAACCCCTTTAATTCTTTTACTAGTATTCTGTTTCATTAATTATGATGGTTATTGCAGGA
>DNSU01000059.1:1584-11588 GCA_003499585.1 Cyanobacteria bacterium UBA9579
TATTGCAGGAGGGTATGTTTTCGGAGGAGCCTTTGAAATGCGAAGCAATTTCAACAGCGACGGAGAAAATGTACCCTCTTAAACTTATAGCTTTAGCGGAATTATACATGATACCAGCCCATTATTAGAGTTATCATCGGTTTAATTAATCTAATCTATCAGGTAATCTTATAAAAAACAGAGGAAAGTTAGCTTTCCTCTGTTTTTAAATTATATAAGCTTTAATTAATCGTTTTTCATTTGTCCCATAACTTCTGCAGCAAAGTCTTCATTTCTTTTTTCAAGACCTTCACCAAGAACGTATCTGGTAAATCTTCTAACAGTGATTTTTTCTCCGATTTTGGCAATTTTTGACTTAACAAGTTCTTCAATAGTTATGCTTGGATCTTTAACGAAAGTTTGCTCAAGAAGAACTCTTTCTGCCATTAACTTATCAACTCTGCCGGTAACAATTTTTTCTACGATTTCAGGGGGTTTGCCGATAAGATCAGCTTTTCCTGATTCGATTCTTTTTTCTTCTTCAATTGTTGAAGCAGGGATTTCATCTCTGGAAACATATTCAGGCGCCGAACTTGCAATTTGAAGACAAATATCTTTAACTAATTGCTGGAATTCTTCATTTTTAGCAACGAAATCTGTTTCGCAGTTAACTTCAATTAAAACACCGATTTTACCATTATGAATATAAGAACCTATAAGCCCTTCAGCTGCAATACGTCCCATTTTCTTTTCAGCGGAAGCTATACCTTTTTGTCTAAGGTATTCTGCAGCTTTTTCCATATTGCCGTTATTTTCTACGAGTGCTTTTTTCACATCCATAAAGCCGGCACCGGTTTTATCTCTTAATTCTTTTACTTGTTCTGCACTAACTGACATTATTTTATCCTCTATTATTCTGAATCATTATACTTCTTGAAAGCCTTCTTCTTTTGCTTCTGCTGGTGTTTGCTCTGATTGTTCACGAATTTCTTCTGCGTGCTCTTTAAGCTGCTCAGCATCAACATTTGCATGTTCAGGTCTTACTTCTTCAGTTTTTTCAGGAGTTGCTTCTTTTCCTACTCTTTCTCTGATTTGATGACCTTCAATAATAGCATCAGCCATTTTGCCTGTAATTAATTTAATAGATCTGATTGCATCATCATTACCAGGAATTACATAGTCAATTGCATCCGGATCACAATTAGTATCTACGATACCAACGATAGGAATACCGATTTTATTGGCTTCTTGAATAGCGATCAGTTCTTTTTTCTGATCAACTATGAAGAGCATATCAGGCATGCCTCTCATTTCTTTAATGCCACCGAGAGATTTGCTGAGTTTAGTAAGCTGCCTTGTTAAAGCAGCAACTTCTTTTTTAGGTAAGCGTTCAAAATGTCCGCTTTCCTTAAATTCTTCGATTTCTCTAAGTTTATTAATTCGTGATCTGATTGTTTCAAAGTTTGTTAAAGTTCCACCTAACCAACGTCTATTGATGTAGTATGCACTTGCTCTTTTAGCTTCTTCTTCAACAATTTCACTTGCCTGTTTTTTTGTGCCTACAAATACTATATTTTTACCTTTAGAGGCGTAGTCTCTAACGAGAGCATATGCGTCATCTAACATTTGGCTGGTTTGTTGGAGGTCGATAATATAAATACCGTTTCTTTCTCCATAAATGTATTTTTTCATTTTTGGATTCCAGCGACGTGTTTGGTGACCAAAATGCACACCTGCCTCTAATAATTCTATCATTGAAGCTACGGACATAGTTTAGTTTCTCTCCTTTTTATCTCATTTGCTAATTTAGCTAATAAACGTACTTGAAATTCATGTAGATCATAACACAAAGAAAATAATACTCAAATTAATAGTGTTCTATGTGGCTAAGCCACATTCTCAGATTACTAATCATTCCAACAATACTTTGTCTTATTATGTAGGATATTAATCGTTACTTCAGATTGAATTGTACTATCACCTAGTTATTTTCAACTCTTGTTCTTACTGATTCCAGAATTTCAGGCAGGTCTTTGCTAACTCCGCTGGAGCGAACAAATTCAGGTATGTAAAATCCTGGATCCAGGTAGATTCTATAACGTAAAATAGTACCATTTTGATATGGCTCTAAGTCATAAGCACCGTATAATTTCTTGAAAGCACCATCAATTTTGGTAAATTTAATTCTTTTATATTTTTCGCTGGTATCAAAAGCCATAAGATAATTAAATGTTGGTAAAAAAGGACAGAATTTTATAGCCAATTTAACCTTTTGAGAATTAGGTTTATTCTCAATAACTTCAGCTTTTTTAAATCTGGTTACATATTTGGGGAGACTTTCATGATCATTAAGAACTCCCCATACTTTTTGAGGAGAAGCTTTAATAAATATTTTAGCTTCAGCTCCCCTTAGTCCTCCTTTTAACTCGGAACTTAAGGATCTTGATAAAATTTCCCCGTTTTTTAACTTACTAAGTTCATCCTGAAGCGTTGCTTCAGTTCTTAAAGCTGTATTGATAAATATTAATGATGAAATTAATAATAAAAAAATAAATTTGCTATAAATATTAAAGTACCTCATATACCCCCCTATTTTTTATAAGAGAATATAACCAAAAAATTATCTCACTTCCAATAGGACGAGTGTTTAAAAGAAATAATTATTTTTTGTCTATTGATCGTGTTTGAATTAAAATAATTATAGAATATCATTGTTCTACAATAAAGAAATTGACATGATAATGCCTTATTGTTATATTATTTAAGCGCTTCCATGGCGTATGTTCATGTAATAAGAAAAGCAAGAGAGAATAAGGAATAAGCAAATGCTTGCAATAGTTGAAACTGGTGGAAAACAATACGAAGTAACCGAGGGAAGATATATCGATGTTGAACTTTTGGATACAGAAAAAGATGCATCCCTCGTATTTGACAAAGTCGTAATGATTGTTGATGGAGACAATACAAAAGTTGGTCAACCTTACGTAGACGGCGCAACAGTAAAAGCAAAAGTGTTAGATCACGGTAAAGATGCTAAAATTATCGTTTATAAACAAAAACGTAAAAAAGGATACCGCAAAAAACAAGGTCATAGACAGAACTATACAAGAGTTATGATCGAAAGTATTGAATTAGCATAATAATCAGTAAATTAAGATAAGAAACTATTAAGGTGGTGAAAATTTTATGGCACATAAGAAGGGTATGGGTTCAACCCGAAACGGTCGCGATAGTAATGCTCAACGATTAGGTGTTAAAAAATTCGGCGGTGAATTTGTAACCGCAGGAAATATCATCATTCGCCAGCGTGGTACCAAATTCCATCCTGGAAATAATGTTGGCATTGGTAAAGATGACACATTATTCTCTCTTATTGATGGCAAAGTTCAATTTGAGAGCCATAGAAGAGATAGAAAATGCGTCAGCGTTTACGCTGCAGTATAATAAACAATTATTAAAAAATAAACTCGGGGTAATACCCAGAGTTTATTTTTATTTGAATTAATATTTTATGTTGATTTAGACAATACAAAACTATTAAAATAATTAACAAGTAAAACAAAAAGGAATTGTTTCTCTATGAAAAAACTATTTAAAGTATTTTTCCTTACTCTTATGGCAGCAGGACTATTAAGTTTATCAGTTCCATCATCCGCGCTGGCAAAAAACCCGGATCCTCCAAGAACTAGCAAAGTAACTCTCAAAACAGCTGGAGCCGGGGCTTTATCATTTATAGTTCCTGGCATCGGGCAAGCTGTAAATAACAATAAAGGTGAGAAAGTTCTTACTCATGTAATACTAGGATTTGTATTCCCTCCATCACGCTTCTGGTCCTGTTATGATGCAGTGGTTGATCGTCAGGGCGGATACTGGGAAGGCAGAATATAGATTTTATTAAATCTAATATTCTATTAAAAACTATAAAAAATAACTTAAGAGCGAATATTCTTGCAGGAACCTTTGAAATGCGAAGTGACAAAGTCACCTTTTTAAGCCATTAATTATTCCAGTGAGGATATAATTATGTGCGTTAGTACTCAACAGTGACGGAAAGAATGTTCGCTCTTAAACTAATTTATAAAATACTAAGAAATTATTCTACTGCATAAAGTTTTCCATCCTGACTGCCAACGTATAATACACCATCAGCAATAGCCGGTGTGCTTAACACAGGTTTTCCTGTTTTTAAAGCCCATTTTCTTGCACCTGATGAAGCACTAAGAGCATAAATATTACCATCAGCGCTGCCAACATATAAAGTATCATTAACTATTACAGGAGTTGAACCCGCAATTAATCCGCCTAAATGTTTCTTCCAAACAACTCCACCAGAATTAGCATTAATGCAATAAATATGCTTATCATCACTTACGGTATAAATCAGATTACCCCTTGCGGCTACAGATCTCCCTACAGTTTCTTGAGTGGCACAGCGCCATTTTAGAGATCCTGTTAACTTATTAATAGCATAAACATTTTTATCCCAGCTTCCAATGTATACGTTATTGCCTGACACTGCCGGAGCCGAGATTATGAATCTTTTTGTAGGATATTTCCATTTTAATTTGCCGCTTTTTGCATCAATAGCGTACAAATTAGCATCATGACTTCCAATATATACAATATTATTATTTATTGCAGGAGATGACATAATTCTTGCCTGAGTAGCATACTTCCAAGCAATAGTTCCATCTGTTCTATTAACAGCGTAAACGTTTTTATCCCAACTTCCAAAATATACATAATCACCATAAATAACAGGGGAAGATGAAATTCTATTTTCGGCTTCAAATGTCCATTTGATAGAGCCTGTTTCTGCATCAATGGCATAGAATTTAGAATCTCTGCCACCTATATAAACTATTCCACCTGATATAACCGGAGAAGAATCAACTATATTATCTGTTTTAATAGACCATATTTCTTTGCCTGTTTCAGCATTTACTGCATAAATATTCCCATTATCACTACCGAAGAATACTTTACCATTATATACAGCCGGAGAAGAGTTTATTTGCTCCCCGGCATCAAAAGTCCACTTTAATGCCCCTTTTGGTAAGACTTTAACATTTTGACAATAATTTGTTCTTGCTGGATTTACTCCATACATTGACCAATTACTGGCAAATGCAGTTTCTGACACATTTGCAAAAAATAATATAGCTAAAGAAATTGTAGTACTTTTGAAAATTGGTTTTCTAACTCTCATATTTATTTCCCCCTCTGTGTTATACGGTTTTTTTATTATTGATTATTTAAATAAAATTGTCCTCAAACATTTAACTTAGAAATCTTTCATCAGATTAGTATAGAAATTTTAAACCTATATAAAACTATGGCCGAAAAACAGTCTCATATTAGTTACCCTGTTTTCCATAAAAAAATACCCTGCCTGGCAGGGGGAACTATTATTTAAATCTTTAAGAGCAAAAAATGACATACTGGACTTGAACCAGCAGCTCCTCTTCTAGGCGAAAAATGAGCCGTAGAAGGGAGGGTGCTCCTTAGAGTATGATTGCATTCTATTTATGCGTTATTTTTGTTTAATAAATCAATTGTTCCGTTTATTTCAAATAACGCATCAGGGACTAACTCACAAGCCAGAACATATTCTTCAGGAATATTATTTGAGTTCTTAATACCCAAATCAACAGACTTCTCAAATCCAAATCTGCTATAATAAGCCGGATCTCCTACAAGTATTACAGACTTGTACCCCATTTTTCTTGCTATTTCAAAACTTTTGTTGATTAGTTCAGTTCCAACACCCTTATTACGGTACTCCAGAACAACAGAGATAGGGGCTAATAAGAGTGTCTCTATTTTACAGTTACTAGTAGAAATATAACTTTTAGTCAGCATAATGTGACCAATTAATTTATGATTATCTTCGGCTACTAAAGCAAGTTCAGGAATATAATTACCACTATTGCGTAATTGATTAACAAAATCTTGTTCTTTACCATTAGAAACTTTTGCTGTTTGAAATGCAACTTTAACTAAATCATATATTTCTTTGAAATCACTTTGTTTTTCCTGCCTGATACATATATCCATACTGGTATCCTTTTAATTTATCAGTTATATATTACTTTAAAAATTTCCAAACAAAAAATGGCATAGACTGGACTCGAACCAGTGACCGCGCGGGTATGAGAGGCTTTTAGAGTACTTATTGAGCTTGATGTATTTTGCTATAACTTAGCAGTATCAACATTCTTCAAACTTTATAGAATTTCATCAAACTCTATAGATTTTATGCCAGGTCGTCAAAATCTCGTCAAAGGTTTTTTGGATATTTAAATAATTATACCAAGTTAAAGCGATTATTGTAGACTTACGAAAATACAATTTTTTCTAATCTTTCTTTTCTTGTTTCCCAATCAGGCATTATTTGAAAAAGTAGGTTAAAAAACTCAGGACTATGATTATGATATTTCAAATGACATAATTCGTGCATAATCACATAGTCTATACAGTGTGATGGGGCTTTTATTAAATCTAAATTTAATATTAACCTTCCATCATTGGTACAACTTCCCCAACGCTTTGTCATTCTTCTTATAATGAACTTTGGCAAGGAGTTTAGTCCATATTTTTCCATCTTTTTAAAGCAAAAATTAAGCCTTTCGTGAAACTTTACCTGTGCGTGACTTATATACCAATCCTCTAATAACCTTCTGGTTTTTTCTCTATCTGTTTTATTTGATGTAAATACGTTTAGGTAGCCTCTTGTTAGCTTTACCTTATCATCCTGCGAATTAATCAGTTTTAGTCTGTATTGTTTGCCTAAATATCTATGAGTTTCACCGCTTATATATTTTCTTTCAGTAATTTGTGGTTTAAAGCTGGAAAAATAATTTTTCTGTTTAACAATCCAGGCGGCACGTTTTTTTACCTTCTGTAAGACCTCATCCAGTTCCTTATTGTTTGGAGCTTTTACAATAACTTCCAGATCAGGGTGAACACTTATTTCAAGGGTTTTCCTGCTACTGTATTCAAGGTCAAATTCTATATTATGTGAGCCATAAAGTACGGAATATTTTATTTTATCAATTACAGTCATTATATTGGATACCTGTTTTTTGCTATACTTAGTGATTTTTCAATTATTATATCAATATCATTGTAGCTTAGTTCTATAGTGTGTCTTCCTTTGACACTAAACAAATAATCTTCAATTTCATTAAACATAATATTTTGAACATCTATGTTATTTGTCCAGTCTACAATTCTATTTTTCAATATAATGTCGTCTATTTTTATTCCTATATCTGCGGCAACTTCTTTGGCATTAAAATTATTGCTATTAAATCTGTTTAATATTTCATATGAGACGCCATAGAAAGCCTTAGCAACATCCCTATGCTTTAACCTTATAGGTAAATCATCACCCGTCCTATTTCTAACGTTGTACATAACCTCTCGTACGGCGTTAAGATATTCTTTTTCAATTAATTTTCTTTGAAATTCATCCCTTGCCTGGAAAATTTTCTCTCTAAATCTTCTTATTGTATCTTCAAGCATATCTGAGAATTTTTGATAAAAGACAGGGTCTTCTTCCATTTTCTCAATAATAGTTTTCTTAGTCCTGTGAGCGATTGTATCTGCTCTTGAAGCGTCATTTTTGATCTTTGATACCTCTTCATCAAATTTCTCAGTATCAAAGATGTTCACAAGGTCAGTAATTTGAATAATCTCATCTGATGTAATATAAGTATCGATTAACTTTTGAATTTTAGGCTCATATTCTTTATAGTCAATAGTTTCTGCATAACGCTTTTTCACTGCAACTCTAAGTTTCAAGAAGAACTTTGCGTCATCTTTATACATTTTGATTGTTTTTTCAGGGGTTTCTTCAACAAATTTATATGTAGAAAGTGCTATTTCAAGAGTTTTTATAAAAGATGTAAGCCTTTCATAAAATTTAGTTCTCAGCTCATCATCACCCAACAAAAGCTCATATTCTTCCATATCTCGTTTATTTTTAACTGTTTTAAATATATCCCACAAGTCAGAATATTTTTGAGAGAGGGTTTTTACCTCAGCCATAACGTTTGTCAGGGAGTTTTCAATATCTTTCTCATCAAAATCTTCAAGAGAGCTGTAAGCAGTTAATGCTTTATCAAGTTCACCCAGTAAACCATAATAATCTATGACATAACCAAAGTCTTTACCTTCTTCAAGTCTATTTACTCTTGCTATTGCCTGTAATAAGGTATGATCTCTTAATGAGCGGGCGATATAAAGTATGGTATTTTTTGGTTCATCAAAGCCTGTTAATAGTTTGTCTACAACTATAATTATTTCAGGGTCTTCACTCTTTTTAAAGGAATTAATGACCTGTTTATTATATTCTGATTCACTGCCATACTTCTCTATCATTTTTTTCCAGAATTTCTGGACTAGATCATTGGTTTCATCCTGAACATCATCGTGACCTTCTCTTGTATCAGGCGGAGAAATCAGGACTTCCGTTGATACATCACCAATGCTGTCAATATAGTTTTTGTACTTTATAGCGGCAACCTTTGAAGGGGCAGTTAATTGTGCTTTGAATCCCGTACCTTTCCAGTTTAGTTTATAATGTTCGCTTACATCATAAGCTATTCTTAAAATTTTCTGATCCGCTTCGTTTAAATGGTCAGCGGAACTGTATTTTCTTTTTAAATCTTCTTTTTGTTTTTCTGTTAAAGGTTTTGAGATTATTTCAAACCAGGTATCTATTGGTTTTTCGTTTACTTCCTGAATTGCGTGCCTGCCTTCATAAAGTAGAGGTACAACAGCTTTATCTTCTACAGCATTATCTATTCTATATGGGACACCTATAATTCCACCAAATTTCTCAGCAGTATTCTTGTCTTTCTTCATTAAAGGCGTACCTGTAAAGCCTATATAGCAAGCATTAGGGAATACCTTCCTCATCATTATATGCTTTGTTTTATACTGGCTCCTGTGGCTTTCATCAACCAAGACAAAAATATTTTTACTTTCATTTTTAATGTTTTTCTTGTTTACAGCCGCCATAAATTTATCAATAAGAACGGTAATAATACTTTCCTTATCTTTTTCAATAAGTTCAATTAAATCATTCCCGCTTGTGGCTTTTTCTGGGTTCTTACCGCACTGATGGAACGTCTTATAAATCTGGTCATCCAGATCAACCCTGTCTGTAACAAGAATTATCTTAGGGTCAATAATATTTGACTCTAAGGCTATAGCTTTAGCAAGCATTACCATTGTCAGGGATTTACCGCTACCCTGAGTATGCCACACAACACCACCAAGTCTTCTGCCTTCCTCATCATAATGCTTTATCCTGTCAACGGCATTTTTAACTGCAAAATATTGTTGATAGCGTGCAATCTTTTTAACCCCACAATCAAAAACTATAAACTTATATGACAGCTCAATCAGTCTATCTGGTCGGCATAGAGAATAAAGTAACCTGTCCTGCTCTGTAACCTCTCTACCGTGGTTCTCTATATTGTCAAAATAACCTCTGATATATTTGAATCGGTCTTTAAAAAGTTTATCCTTATGCTCCTCACAAAGTGGTGTATTTATATATTTTTGAACTTCTTCTGTAATATCAGTTTCTTCTTTCCATACAGCCCAGAATTTCTTAGGTGTACCGACAGTACCATATTTAGGACGCATTTCCTGATTAATAATGTTTGTTTCTTTATTCAGGGCAATAAGTAATTGAGGATATATAAAGAACTTTGGTATTTCATCTTCTTTTTGGTTGCGTATATGTTGTGATACAGCCTCTCCTGTAGGGTCTTTTATATCGTGTCTTTTGCATTCAATTACAACAAAGGGAATACCATTAACAAACAGTACAATATCAGGTCTTCTTGTACTGTGGCTTCCTGATTTTTCAACTTCAAATTCTTCTGTTACGTGAAAAATATTATTATCAAAGTTTTTCCAGTCAATATAGTTCAGGTTAAAACTCTTTGTATCACCGTTAATATTCTGCTCAAAGCTCTTGCCAAGAGTGATGAGATCATAAACTTTCT
>DNSU01000059.1:11664-18211 GCA_003499585.1 Cyanobacteria bacterium UBA9579
CATTAGTGCGTACCAAACCATCATAAATGAAGTCTTTAAGTGCCTGTAAAGCTCCTTTTATGTTTCCATCAGAGAAATCATACTGGCTACCCTTAAAATTGATTTTATTGATCTTTTTAAGCTGATTTTCCAGTATTCCTTCAAGGATAACATTAGAAGTTTTACCCTGACGTTCCTTCATAGCTTCCTCGGAAGTCAGGTAAATATACCCCAGATTCTGTAATAGCTGTAAAGCTGGAATTTGTGAAATATGATCTTCTTTTAATGATGGTATATTCTGCATAATTTATTCCTCATAACAAAGGTCTGATTTGAGATAATTTTTCTCCCAACAGAGCACGTCTACCATATAACCGCTGATTTGGGTCAGGAATTAATTTTCTTATTTCCGTTTCAGCCATAATAGTTATTGCTTGTGCTTCATAATATCTTACTTTTTGAATAATCGTCTTGGCTGTTTCTAACTTATGTTTTTTCCAATCAGGTGCAAAGTACGATAAATTTAGATCATCCATAAAATTCAGGAAGTATTTTTTTGATTCTGGAATATGAAAAAGCCAATCACAAGCATAAAAATCATAATTAACTATCCATCTTTCAAGGTCATAAGACTCAAAAGGATAATTATTTATTGCATTCCAATATTTAACAAGTCTTATCACTGGTTTAATTAAGAAATTATGTTCTTTATTTTTTTCAGTAAGGCTATTATTAAATGCGTTTGGGTCGGTTGCAATCCAATCATTAAGGTCTGAGACCTTAGCTGGAATATATAATTGCTGATAAAATAAACCGTGTTGTATTATCGCAGGAACCAGCTCAAATTTTATATGGTTGAGTTCCAAAACAATAGTCGGGTTAGATTGATGTATTTGTGAAGCCTGATAGTATTTTTCCACAAACTGTTTAAGTTTATTCAAATATGTCTGTGGCTTATATGAGTTATCGGCAAATACAACCATATAGTCAATATCAGAGTTTACATCCATCGAGCGTGGGAGTATGGTACCGCGAGTATGTGAACCAAATCTAAAATGACTATTAACTTCTGTACCAAAGTGACTTTGCAGGCATTTTTGTAAATACTCAATAGAGCGGTCTATAGATTCTTTTTCATCATCTCTGATAATTGCGTTGTCCACAATTTGTTTTAAATAACTTGATACAGTCATATTACTGCCCCTCCTGTGTTTTATCAGTATGATACTGGGCTTGCCCATCTTCAATATCTTTTTTTGCTTTTAAATATGCTTCTTCTCTTGTAAAAGGGCTATTCTGATTTAATTTGTTACGTTCGTTTGATAGGAACATAATTCTTTGTTTTGCTTCTGCAATTGGCATACCTTCCAGCTCTATAGACTTAAAAATCCGTGTATTATTTCTAATACATAAATACTGATTACCTATAGATTTATGAGCATATGCTTTTTCCTGTGGATTTATAAAGGTTTGTACAGCACCAAGAATAGCCGCAATAATAGCGGAAACTATAGCCCAAGTACAATTTTCCTGTAACATTCCTATACCTGCTACTGTAGTAAAAAATACCATTGAAATACCAAGCCAATAATGGATATTAGACCAGTAATCACTATCATTAAAATGCTTTTTAGCCGAATATTCAGTATCTTCAATAATACGTTTAGCTTCTTTAATAACTTCGTTTAATACTTTTTCTTCATTCATATATACTCCTTTATCCTTCTGATGGACAATTATTGTCAATACATTCACAAAGCGGGGTGCTATTTCTTTCATTCTGGGTTCTACAGGTAAATGATTTATGATTTTCTTGTTTATTACCTTCAAATTTCCTGACTGAATCAACTTTCACCCGTATTTGCCCTGTGAGTAGCTTTTGCATTAAGCCTTTTTTCTGTTCTTTTAGAGAGTCAAACTGTTTATTTAACAGTTTTATTTCTTCATCACAGGCATTTAAAACCGTCGCTATTTTTTGTTGTTCTTCAATTGAAGGCGGGATTCTTAGTAAAGTAGCAAAAAACTCAGTTATACCTATGTTTAATAATCCGTGATTTCTTGCACCTTCTTGGGCAATATTCTGTATTTCTTGGTTCAACAGCCCTGCTTCAAAGTAATGTGCAAAGAAGGAACTACAAATATCATCTGATTTTGAAGCAAAACAAATGTACAGACTTGAAACAACCCCGCTATCGTATTTATCAAGTCTTTTTATTGCACCCATTGGATAGCCTGTCGAATAGCTTTTGTTATAGGCAAATTCACCGTTTTTAATTAAAATATAATTTGATGTATCTTTACTGGCTATTCGTTTTTTATAAAATTCTTCCTGGCTAATAAGACCTTGTTGAGCTGAAATAGTGAGAATATTTGCATTATTTTCAGTATTTTTTCTGGTTATTCTCTCAAATTTATCTTTTAAACTAACTTTAATCCATTTTTGACCCGCAAATTCACCAAATCTAATTTTGCCCATAAGAAGCTGTTGCATAAGAGCTTTTTTAAGCTGGGTTTTAGCAATTATAAGCTCTTCTGTTTTTTCAATAGCCTTATCCCAGCAGAAAAGAGTCTTAGCTATTTTTTGTCTTTCTGATGAGCTTTGAGGATATATTATTTTCAAGTTTTCAACATCTGAACTATTTATAGCAGGATAGTTAGAACCAACTAATAATTTATCTATTTGGTTTAAAATAAAATTACTGTATAAAGTTTGATATATAAAGGTAGAATCATTACTTTTCGCTGGTGTAATTAAAGCAAACCCAGTAGAACAAATAACATCTTGCACCTCAAAGTCAGCCAAAGCAAAGCCTTGGAGGTAAGGTCTTACAGTCGCCATAATCACATCTTTTCTCTTTAAAATTCTTCTAGCTCTTGAAGGAGCATATTTAAATTTTATTTTTTCAACTGGAAAATCAATAACCCCTTGTTTTATAGAAGATAAATCAAGGTATGTGAATTCATATTCTTTGTTAGTATTTTCAGGTAAACTTTTTTCATTGATTTTTGCAATATCCTGTATCTTTTTAATATCCCAATCTCTGGGAATCCAACCAAGTTCAGTCTTTTTATAACCTGCTTTATTTTCAATTTTTTCTGCCGTAACTGTCATTATTCAATCCTTTAGTTGCTACTTAATTGTAAAACCAGCTTTTTTGAATGTCTTTAATATTTCATCTTCGGCAAATTTTGTATATTCTTCACCAATTTTTTCAAGCTCATTACCTACTGCAACATCTCTAATTGATATAAAATCATTCAATTTATCACAATTGGAACATTTGATCATTTCACCTTCTTCTGGCTCATAACCCTCGTGAGGTATTTCAAACTCTGTTGAGCCACAAAAAACACATTCCAGTTTTATTTCGTATTGCTCTTCCATTACATACCTCCTAAAGATTTGGTTATTAACGTATTTGCAGTAGTAGATAAAATTGAAGAAATTACTGGATTATTAAAAAACTTACCTACTAAACTTTTTGCTTCGTTTTTCTCTTTTTCCGTAATATTTGCTTTTTCTATCTCATTTATTAGATTATTTATTGTATTCTCTATATTTTGAGTATTATTGTTTCCTATTTGCAAGCTACTAGCATTGATTGGTCCATTAAACGTAATTTGAGAAGTTTTTTGAGGTTTATAGTTTTTAGCTTTTTCTACTGAATTTGCCCTTGCAAAGCCTTTATTTGTTATTTGAATATCATTATAATCACTACCGCAATACATTTTTTCAATATATTCGTGAGTCATACAGGATTTAATTACAATTTCAAATTCATTATCAGTAATCTCTATAATTTGCTTAAACAATGTAAGATTATTTCCTTCTGGTACTATTTCTTCCTTAACTCCCATATATTCTTCGGTACGGGATAAAGCAAAATTAAATATAGAGGATTTAACTGTATTTCCAGAATTTTCTAAATCATTTTTCATATAAACCAATAAAACATCGATAAGCTCTTCTTTTCTGCTTAAATCCAAATTTATTCTTTCTTTTTCTTTAAATGTCATTATTCCTTAACCTCTTTTTTCTTTGGAGAAACTTTTATTTTGCTAGCTTCAATCTTTTTTGCTTTTTTAACTCTAGTTTCAATGTCTTCAAGTTCTTTTAAATCCTGTTTATCAGCTTCTATAGCTTCTGTTTTACGTCTTTGTGCGTTAAACTCCTCAAAACGCTTGTGAGCTATTTCTTCCGCTTGCTTTTTACTTATACTGCCTGCATTATCAAGAATTTCATAGTCGTTAAATTCCAGGAATTTATCTACTTTATCCTTCCAATCAGACATTTTGAGCTGTCTGCGTCTTTCAGCCTGATCTTCCGCATAATCCAGGAACATTGTTACTAACCTGTCCAGCTTTTTGATTTCATCTTGTATCAGATAATTTTTAGCAATAATAACATCCTGCTTGCGAACCCTTGACCCGTTCCAGCTAGTTAAATTCATATTGGGACTATTAGCGTCTGCACGAGCAGTTATTAACTCCGCCGCAGTATTTCCTGTTACGGCGTATAATAATTTATTTTGAACAGTAGCAAAGAATATATTTGATGTCTTTATATCATCTTTATAATCAACACTCAGAGTAAATAAATCCCTGATCTTTTGATAAAAACGCTTTTCAGAAGCCCGTATCTCACGAATGCGTTCTAATAACTCATCAAAATAATCCCATCCCTGCGGATTTTTTAAGCGTTCATCATCTATTACAAAACCTTTGATTACATATTCTTTCAGTGTCTGTGTTGCCCACTGTCTAAAACGTATTGCAATAGCTGAATTAGTTCTATATCCTACTGCAAGTATTATATCCAAGCTAAAAATCTCTACTGGCTTATCTGAGGAACTAATGTGCATTTTTTGCACATTGCTTTTTTCTTCAACCTCACCATCAGTAAAAATATTTTTAATATGTTTAGAAACAACTGAACGATCAATACCAAATAATTCTGATATTTTTTGCCTGTCAAGCCAGAGATTATTTCCTTTAAGGTTGATTTCTAACTGAACTTTACCATCATCACTTTGATATACCACTATTTCATTATCTGTCATTTGTTTCCAGCTCCATTGTTATTTTAAAATCCTTGATATGCACGTAAAAGGTCTAAACTTTTAATCCAAGCTCTTCAAGATAACCCTGCATTTCCTGACGTACTTGAAGAAGCTCTGATTCAAGTGAATTAATCTGCTTCTGTACATCTGTTATGCTGATTTCACCTTCTTCTTCAAATGTATCTACATAGCGAGGGATATTAAGGTTGTACTCATTATCAACAATTTCCTGATAAGTAGCTTTATAAGAGTATTTATCCCTTGTTTCACCCTTAGTATAAACTTCAACAATATCATTAATGTTCTTATCTGATAGCTTATTCTGGTTTTTACCTGCTTCATACTGACGACTGCCATCAATAAATAGTACATCCTTAGTAGTTTTACCCTTATTAAATATAAGTATTGCCGCTGGAATGCCTGTTCCATAAAAAAGGTTCTGAGGGAGTCCAATAACCGCTTCAAGCAGATTTTCTTCTATAAGCTGTCTTCTAATTTTACCCTCTGAACTTTCCCTGAATAATACACCGTGAGGAACTATAACACCGACTTTGCCTGTACCTTCTGTAGATGTTTCAATCATATGGGTTATAAACGCATAATCAGCCTTGCTCTTTGGAGGTATTCCTCTGTGAAACCTATTATAATCATCTGCTTCTGCTACATCAGCACCCCATTTATCAAGTGAAAAAGGGGGGTTCGAGACAACTATATCAAACTTCATCAATTTATCGTTTTCAAGCAGTTTAGGGTTTCTAAGCGTATCACCCCACTCTATACGCGCATTATCCATCTCGTGCAAGAACATATTCATTTTACACAGTGCCCAGGTACTACCGTTGCTTTCCTGTCCATAGAGTGAAAAATCAGAATTACCTATTTCTCTTGCCACCCTAATTAACAATGAGCCAGAGCCCGCTGTTGGGTCAGAAATTCTATCCCCAGGCTGTGCTTTAAGTAACTTCGCAAGTAAAATAGCCACCTCAGCAGGTGTATAAAACTCCCCGCCTTTTTTACCTGCCCCACTCGCAAAACGAGCTATAAGGTACTCGTATACGTTGCCAATGATGTCATTGTTCCCTATTCTTGATGGTCTTAAATCAAGTTCTTTATCTGCAAAGTCTTCAATAAGGTTTTTCAAGCGGGTATTACGGTCTTTTGTCTCACCAAGGTTGCTCTCAGAATTAAAGTCAATGTTTCTGAATACGTTTTCTAGCTTTGCTTTATTAGCTTCTTCAATTCCATCTAATGCCTGATTGATGATCTCACCAATATTATCTTCATTTCTCATACTGTAAATATAATCAAAGCTACAGTTTTCAGGCAGGGTAAATCTCTCTCTACTCATTCTACGATTGGTACGCTCTTTATCATCACCAAACTCTTCCTTGCATTTTTCCAGCTTTTCCTTCCAGGAATCGCTCAGATATTTAAGAAACAGAAATACAAGAATGTAGTTTTTATACTCTGACGGGTCAACAACACCCCTGAAAGTGTCACAGGCTTTC
>DNSU01000059.1:18288-20211 GCA_003499585.1 Cyanobacteria bacterium UBA9579
CAAGTGTCACAGGCTTTCCATATAGTGCTATTGATCTTCTCTTGTCTAATTTCTTCTTGCGTGGTCATTTTAAACTCCTTATATTAAATATTGATTTTTTCCAATAATACAGCTTCTATAAGCTGTTGTTTCTTTTCCTGTAAGTTTATTGTCAATTCTTTTTCTCTAAGACTAAGGTAGAAAATATGAGCAATTTTCTCTTGCACTTCTAAATCAGGTATTTTAATCTCTAATTCTTTTAAAAACCCTATATTTATTGTTGGTATTGAGGTTCCAGCTCTATTACTTGCAAAATACTTTTGAGCAGGCTTTTGATTGAGATACCAGGTAATGTATTCTGGTAATACTGAGCTATCCTTAACTCTGATTATATAAAACAGACCTGCCGCTATCGTGTTTTCAAGTTTATCCATAACAAGAGCCGCCCCGTTATTAAACCCTCTTGGTGTAAACAACACAGTGCCTTTATCTATCAGATAATCTTCCTTTACATCTTCCAATTTTACCTTCGATAATTCTGATGTATTTAAGGTATAATTATGGATATCCTTCATCTGAGCTATACGGTAATTGCCATCAGAGACATATTCAGGCTTTCTCCTGAACTGATAACCTAATTGAAATTCACAGATTTCTTGTAATTTACATACTTTGATATTTGACACTTAACTTTGACACTCCTTGATAATTTTTGATGATGTTCTTACTTTACTGCATAACTTTATAAAATGCAAGTAATTTTTGGTGATGTTTTTTATTTACTGTAATTTTTAAGTTAATAGCACCTCGCCAGAAAACAGGCAGGACTTGTATAAAGTCTTTTCAGAATTAGTTTTATATAACTTTACATATATATTTATAGGTTTTATACGTTTTTAAAATCTATCCCTATTTTAAGGACTGAAATCAAAAGTAAAACAGAAAATTAATATGGAATGGTATCAAAAACAAGAATGGAGAGAATACTCAAGGAAAGTATGGTAGACATCATATGAGCAGGTATTAACAGATGGAGACCTTGATGAGGTTATAATAAATACAGTGAACTTTTTTATAACGTTAATGAGGTTTGACACAAACCAGAAAACAAAAATTTTAGCTGAATCAGATGTCTTTTGTAGTGACTGCAATATAAAAATTCAGAAAGCATCTAATTTCTTTAGAGATAAAAATAAGAATTATTGCTCAGAGTGTTTTATAAAGAAATATTAAGAAACTCTAGGGGGCACTTTATGGACAGGTTTTCAAAATATTATCCTTAAACAAGATTTAACACACAGTAATATAGTTCTTAAAATCAGATATTATCCAATTGTGCCAAACCTAAGGCATACTTATTAATCTATATGCTTTTTGAATGGTTTATTACAGGCTGGAATTATGCTACAATGTATTAATATGGTTAGGTTTAACAAGAAATAAGATTATTAATCTTAACAATGAAAGGGGGTAGCCCCTATGAAATCAAAGTATGACCCAAATTACCATCCAATAATGGCGGCTGGATATGCTATGGATGGTTTAATTGATGAGGAAATAGCTGGAAAGTTAGGTATAGCTACTTCAACATTATATGAATGGAAAAAGAAGTATCCAGAGTTCTCAGAGTCCATAAAAAAGAGTAAAAAAGTGGTTGATTATCAAGCTGAGCAGAGACTCTTTTCTAGAGTAATGGGATATGACTATGAAGAGGTTCAAACAGAGATACTTGCTATAAAGACCATAACAAAAGACGGAGAAACCATAGAGCAACACCCAATAAAGATAAAAAAGATTAAAAAACATATACCGCCTGATGTAGCCGCCTGTTTTATATGGTTAAAAAATCGCAAGAAGAACAAGTGGAGGGATAATCCTGATTTTAATACTGACTACACAAGGAACCCATTACAAAAAGCAGAGGATAGCTTACAGAATGACGAC
>DNSU01000059.1:20269-25870 GCA_003499585.1 Cyanobacteria bacterium UBA9579
GATAGCTTACAGAATGACGAACGCCTTAGTAACTACGAACAATTTCCAATTACGTACATAGACACAAGTACTAATGAGGAAGATAAATTATTCGCTTAACCTGTGAGAAATCACTCAATTCAATATCTTAATCAAGAGTTTATAGAGATAAAAATTAAATCAAAAGAAACCTATAATAATCTTATTTATTAGTATAAAGCAACTCACTCTATGAGTTGCTTTATACTGTATTAATTATTTCTTACAGATTCTTCTTGATTCTTGTATATTCTTACATATTCTTATAATTATTTTTATTTAAAAATTATTTCTTGAAGATGAATTATAATAGCCCATTGACCGTCTGTCTAGCTCAAGACTATTGATATAATGCTTAATTACCCCTATTGGAATTTCTGGCAGGATGTGAGTCCTTAAATAATCCTCTTCACATTCTTCTTCTCGTTCATAAAATTCTCCTGGGGGTTCTCTCATAATTTTAGCAACTTTCTCATAAATTTCATTATGGGTATTAACTAACCAACACCAAAAATCCAATTTATTGATTAGTTCTATATATTCACTTTTTCTAATGTCATCATAATGAAAAAAGTCATATTTAGTTTGATATACTTCTTTATTATTGCTAAGAAACTCTATATAGTCAGGTGTTTTTACTAAAAACTGGGAGGTAGGTCTTAGTATCCATATAACTTTTACATTTTTCTGTTCAGGCTGAACAAAATAATATTTATCTTTTGAATTTTCACCCTTAAAACCAATTGTTCCTTTAAATATTTCTTCTTTTAACCTGATAATATCCTCATCATCTTGATCTATCTTTAAGAAATGCCACTATAAATAGAGAATTAGAAATTCTTAGTAAAATGTTTTCTATCGCTGTTGATAATGGCTGGATAGAGCAAAACCCCTGTTCAAAAATCAAACCACTAAAAGAGGATAATATCATAGAGCGGCACTTACAAAAAGATGAAGAACTAAGACTATTAAATGCCTGTACAGGAGCCTATGAATATATGAAAGCAATTCTTATTTGTGCTATTCATACTGGGTGCAGAAAAGGGGAAATCCTTAATCTAAAATGGGAAAATATTGACCTGCAAAACAGGTACATTACTCTTACAGAAACAAAAAGCGGCAAGAAACGTGATATTCCTATTAGCTATACACTTCTTAAAGAATTGGAATCACTTGAAATAAATAAAAAATCTAACTATGTCTTTGCTAATCCTGAATCAGGCGAACCTTATTATGATATTAAAAGACCTTTTAAGGCAATTCTTGAAAGAGCTGAAATTGAAGAATTGAGATTTCACGACCTTCGCCATACTGCCGCTACAAGAATGGTAGCTTCTGGTACAGATATTGTCACAGTACAGGATATATTAGGTCATCAAGACTTGAAGACAACATCAAGATACTCTCATCCTGATAAAGAACGTAAGTTTAAAGCAGTAGAAGCTCTGGATAAATATAATGAATTATTAAATGTGTCTTCTTAAATGGTTCTACTCAACTAAATTCTACTGAATCTGATCTCTTATTACAGTGATCTATCCTGTTCTTTTAACCTGCAAGTCGTCAAAATCTCGTCAAAGATAAAAATCGCTGTATTGAAAAAATCGCCGAAACCCTTGCAAATAAAAAATGGCATAGACTGGACTCGAACCAGTGACCGCGCGGGTATGAGCCACGTGCTCTACCAACTGAGCTACTATGCCATTACAACATAAATATTATTCAACACTTATGGAAAAATATCAAGCTTAAAGATTGCTTATACTATTAATAAGGGTGCGATAAAAAATTCATAGCCTGCCAAGAAAACGCACAGCCTTTTATTCTCGCATAATATTATGTCTACTGGAATGATCGTTAACCTGAGAATGTGGCTTAGCCACTGAAGTACTATAGATTTTTTATTCTGTTATCAGGACTTACGATACTGGTAATTCTAAGACCAAAGTTATCTTCAATAACTACAACTTCACCTTTTGCAATTAATTTTCCATTTGCATAAAGTTCTACTGGTTCTCCCGCAACTTTATCTAACTCAATAATTGATCCTCTGGTTAATTCCAGAACTTTCTTAATAGCAAGTTCTGATCTGCCAAGCTCAACGGTTAATTTGAGTTTAACATCCATGAGTAAATCAAGATTTTTGCCGGTTTCACCAAAGGAATTCAGGTCATTAAAAGCTGCAAATTGCACCGGTTGAACCGTTACAGGTCTTTCTGATGAACCTATTTCATGGGAGACTGAAGATGACATACCTGCTGCTGCAGTTTGAACAGAATCAGTCTGAGTACTGCCGCTTACTGAACTTGCAACATTCTCAATCATGCTGTTCATTAGGCTCATAAGCTTTTCAACCTGATCTTTAGCAGCATCAAGGGATATTACCTGTATCATTTCACTATTAATCAGATCGCCAACTTTTAAATCAAAAGCTATTGCAATAATCGGTCCTTTAAGAACATCTGTTGCCAATTCCGGTTTTTCGTCTGTTTGCTGATATTTTACAGTTGGAGCAGAAATTTCAATACTTGTATTAAACATTGAAGACAATGCTGTGGCAGAAGTTCCCATCATCTGATTCATAGCTTCTCCGACAGCACTCAGTTGCAATTCACCAATTTCAGGTTTTTTTACAATTCCATCTCCACCCATCATTAAATCTGCAATTATTGCTGTATCCTGAGCAGCTAAAATCAGAACTGAAGTACCTTGAAGACCTGTTGTATAATCAATTTCTATAAATACAGATTCCTTTAGCGATTTGCATACTTCTTCTATGCCAGCATATTCTTTTACTCGCGGAGTTGTAACCTCAACTTTATTTCCTAATAACATAGAAAGAGTAGTTGCAGCTGATCCCATGGAAATATTGCCTATTTCTCCAATAGTATCAACTTCTTTCGTAGTTAAATACTTAAAATCGTTTCCAGAAACTTCTTCCGGAGAATCCTGATTCCCAGAATTTCCTGTAAGCATATTATCTATGTCTTCTTGAGATAATTTTTCGCTCATAACTACTCCAATTCGTTTTATCTTCTTATGTTTTTAGTCATCATAGTCATTTTCATCTACTATATCTGTGACACTAACAGCCACTCTGCCATTATGAGTTCCTGGTCTGGCCAAAAATTTCGGTATATCGTTGACTTTAACAACAAGATTATCTCTTACCAGATTATCCAATCTTAAAACATCACCTATTTTTAAATCGAATAAATCTTTAACTGTAATATCAACGCCACCTAGTATTACATTAACATGCATATTGGTAACACCTAATCTGGAAAGAATTTTTTGTTTATCCTCAGCAGTACTGATCATACCTTTTGTCTGGAAGATATGCTGTGCACTTAATTGACTAAGTACACTCTCTAAAACAGGATAAGGGAAACATACACTCATTAGTCCTGAATGTCTTCCCGCTATCTGAATCTCTAGAGTAACCAGAGCAACAATTTCTCCGGGACTTGTTATTTGTATCAATGTATAATTGCTATCTATTCCAACTACAGCCCCTTGAGCTGGAAGTACCGTTTTCCATGCTTCTTCAAGAGTTTTTGTAATTTTATCAAGCACTCTTCTTGATAGAGCTTCTTCTATATCGGTTAATTCTCTGGCTTTTGTCTCACTAACTCCTGTACCGCCAAGCATTCTATCAACAATACTTGATGTAACCTCATGGCTCATTCCAAGCAGAACTTGTCCAGGCAATGGATTTAATTCAAGAATACCTATTGTTATAGGATTAGGCATAGAACGGGCAAATTCATCATAAGTCAGCTGATCGACAGACACGACATCTATATCAATATGCATTCTTAAGTATGCAGTTAAAATAAGAGCTAATTGTCTTGAAAATTCTTTATGAATATCATGTAACGCCCTTAAATGATCTTTGGAGAATTTATCAGGACGTCTGAAATTATAGAGTTTATATCCCTTTTTATCCTCATCAGAAGACATGTTTTCCACCATAGAAGTATCCTGCAAGACAATATTATCCTGCCTTCTAATTTCTTCTGTTGATTCTAATCCAACAGCAAGAGAAGATAACAGATTATCTATTTCTGATTGTGATAGAATATCGGGATCAGACATTCAAGATTCTCCTACTGTATAATAAAGTTACCAAAACTAACTCGTAGAACTTCTCTTTCCCCAGCAAATATTGCATTAACAGCCTCTTTAAGCTGTTCTTTAGCAAGCTCCTTGCCGGCTATACTAGATAATTCTTCAGCAGTTTTAGCAGATAAAGTTGAGATAACAGCATCTCTAATGGCAGGTTTAAACTGATTCATTTCAGCTTCTATCTGTTTTAGTGGATCTACCGCACCTCCACCACCATGACCACCGCCTCCACTAGGAGCAGCATGAGGATCAGGATCATTTTCGGTTCTGGTTAATTCAAGTGCTACGTTAACTTTTAAATATCTTCTAGCTCTTGGATCGCTAAGGTTAAGAATAAATTCACCGAGATCAAGGATTAAACCACGTTCTGGCCCTTCAGCTTCCTCAGCTTCTTCTCCTTCACCTCCAATTGCAGCAATTTTTTCTGCCATATGATCCATATTACTTTTAACCACAAAATAATTACTGGCTACAAAAACCACGCAAATCAATATGGTTGTAACTGTATTAATAAGAATAAGTTTCATTTCTCCAAGGCCTTCAGTATTTGCTTTACCACCTTCAGGAGGAACTTTCACTTCTGCTTTTGGTTTTATTCCTTTTGGTTGTGTTGGTTGCGCCATATTATCACTCCAATTATCTCTTTATATTGCTTTCTGGTTCAAATATCTTAGTTGCAGAACTAAGTATAACTATATCCACTCTACGGTTAATACTTTGATTATCCTCTAATACACTTTCTTTTAGTGGCATATATTCTCCATACCCGACTGCGCTGAATTTTTGCGGATTAATATTATGCTGGTTAATAAGATATTTTATGATATTTGTAGCCCTTGCTGTTGATAGCTCCCAATTAGATGGAAACCTTGGTGTATTAATTGGTTGACTGTCAGTATGTCCTTCTATTCTTATAGAATTTGGGATTTCCCTTAAAATACCAGCTAATTTATCCAATGTAACTTGGGCATTATCTTTTATTATATCAGAACCCGGATCAAATAGAACCGTATCTTTTAATCTAATTATTAACCCTCTTGTTTCTCTGCTTACTGATATTTCTCCTATGTTACCTAAATTTTTCTCAATTAAATTCTCTATATTTTTAAATTCAACAGCATCTTTGTTAATACTTGACTCAATACTTTTAATTTGAGTTTTTAGAGAGTTTATTTCAACTTTTTGATCTGATATATCGACATTTTGCATTTCAACTCTAGCTTCTGTTGTACTAAAAGTTTTCAATAAACTTCTTTTTTCTTCTAAAATTTTAGTTTTTTGGGGATTATTTATTGTTTTTTGCTGAACTACAGGAATTTCAAAAGCTTTATCCATTGAATCTGAAAAATCTTTAACATTATTTATATCTATTTGAGAAAGAGCATACATAACCATAAACAGGGCTAAAAGCATCGTAATAAAATCTGCATACGATACAATCCAGCGGTTTATATC
>DNSU01000029.1:0-860 GCA_003499585.1 Cyanobacteria bacterium UBA9579
GCAAATAAAATAAATGAACCATTAACAGGCAGAGCATACAGATATATGTTATATCCCGTTTCTTTGAAGGAATTATCAACTGTACATAGTCTATATTCTCCGGCTGTATTAGAAAATATTTTAAGATATGGTCTTTATCCTGAAGTTATTAACAAACTTTATAGTGAATCTGAAGAAGCAGCAAGGGAAAAGCTAGACGAAATATCAAGTAATTACCTTTATAAGGATATTTTTGAAATTGAACATCTTAAACGCTCCGATATTATTCTAAAACTCTTACAAGCACTAGCACTGCAAGTAGGAAATGAAGTATCAACTCACGAATTAGCTACCCTTTTAAAGGTTAATGTAGCTACTGTAGAGAGTTATATATATTTGCTTGAACAGAGTTTTGTATTATTTACACTCCGCTCCTTTAGCAGAAACCCAAGAAAAGAACTCGGCAAAAAGTACAAAGTATATTTTTATGATCTTGGTATTAGAAATAGCCTGATTCAAAATTACAATCCTGTTGATTTGAGAACTGACATAGGAGCATTATGGGAAAATTTCTGTATTTTAGAAAGAATCAAATACAACCATGCAAATAAACGCCTTGTAAATAAGTATTTCTGGCGTACTTATGCTGGACAAGAGATTGATTACATTGAAGAACATTCAGGACAATTGGATGGATATGAGTTTAAATGGGGCAAAGAAACCAGAAAATATACACCACCCAAAAAGTTCATTGAGACCTATGAAAATGCTACAGTTAAAAGAATAGATAGAGACAATTATTCTGAATTTTTATTAGATTATTAGTCTAAAAAATCTTAAATTAGGTTTAAAACCTTATTGTTTAATCTAAAGAATTCCCC
>DNSU01000029.1:1015-1954 GCA_003499585.1 Cyanobacteria bacterium UBA9579
CATATAATAAAAAGTCATAATAATAGATGCCTATATTCTTGCAAAGATAAATGGAAAGGTACCTGGTTAATTGTTATGTTTGACATGAACACTTTCCAATAATTCTCATCTCTTCAAGGTTAAATTTTCTCTTAACCTCATCTAAATACTCATTGCGTACAACCAGCACAATAGCGTGATTTTTAGAATTCAAAATCCGAATAATACTTTTATAGAAGCCTTTTTTATTTAATTCAAGTTTTCCTACTTCATCAATAAAAATAACATTAGTATCTTCAAGATAATCGAGATTTAATGAACTAAAAGCAAAATCCATACCTTCTTTGTAAAAATAAAATGGTCCGCATATTTCAGAATAACTATCAGGTTTATTTATGGTAGCTAATGGCACTATCTTGCCTGATTTAAGATCTATTATCTCATATCCTACCCTGTGATTATCTTTATTTACGCTTTTAGAAATAATTCCGCCAATTTTAAGATTTTTGTCCATCAATTTAACAGCTGTATTGTATGCTAAGGTGCTTTTTCCTTCGTGAATTTTACCGGTAATTATATATACCTTTCCAGGCTCCAATATTTCAAGGTCATCTTCATATTTATCTGCTAATTGAATAAAGCTGTCAAATAACCGCATTAAAAGATTAACAGATATTTTTTTATCATGTTTTATGTCGTTCCAGGTTTTAGTAAAGATTGTCTTGATATCAGGGTAGAGTTTCAATGCAATACTTATTGACGTTTTAAGCTCATTTGGCAAGAGTTTTTCCAAATATGGATATACCTTACTATTTTCTATATCTTTAAAAAGCAAGTATAAGCTGAATATAAGCACAATTCCTCTTGATACAATCAGTACATTTTCTGCGATTTTTTGAGGAACGGGATATGCGATTGATGGTATTAGAATGGTGATAGAAAGAAAAATCAAAAATCCCT
>DNSU01000029.1:2058-2187 GCA_003499585.1 Cyanobacteria bacterium UBA9579
AATGCTTTATGAGTTTTTTTTCGTATAGAAGTAATGAACAGGCTAATAATAAAGTAAATAAGCAAGCTAGAACCCCTTTGAACAGAAAAGAGATAAAAAATAAGGATAATATTATCCATTTATCATATT
>DNSU01000029.1:2280-13310 GCA_003499585.1 Cyanobacteria bacterium UBA9579
TCATAATTATTTATTCGCTTTATTAGAAGAGTTGAGAACTGCCAGGCACATAATCCTATAATGCAGCCAAGCACAAAATGCAGGGCAACTATAATTATTATTATTGTAGTGATATCAAGATTTCTATGTCCCAGCAAATTCAAAAAATCCTGATAAATATTGAATATTTTTGGCGAATAAATAATTGAATGACCTACGAGAAACTGCAAAAAAGGAGCACATGCCGTCAGTCCGGCTGAAATTATGTAGCTTATAAGGTTTATATTGAGTATTAAAATTGTAATCTGTGAAATACTTGCAGCGGTAATTATTCCAATCATAGGACCAAGTTTTATTGTTGTAAAAGACAGCATCTTTAAAATAGCTGCTATAAAAGCAGTGTACAGAATAGCTCTTCTTCTGTTAATCAGTCTTACGCAGGTTAAGGCAATAAATGCTCCTATTAATGTCAATATTAATCCTGAAAAGGGGATATTCATATTATGTAAAAACATTCCAATAGTGACCTCTAAGGATCCCCATAAAGCCCCAAACACAGCTATGTATGCAATTTCTTTTGGTTTTAAGTTCTCATACTTCATGAGTTTATCCTATATTTCCAGCTTTGTTCCCATGTTAATATTTATTCCGGGCATGGGGAAATTATGGAATGTTTCGTAGTTTTTGTCTAACGCATTTTGAATATTCAAAAATACAATATATCTGTCCTTAAACTTTTTCAACAAGCCAAAATTCAATAGTGAATATCCTCCAAGATTTTTCCATTTAAGATCAGCATTATCCTGATAATGGGTTTTACTCACATAAACCAGGCTTATATCAGAAGATATAGAAAGTGGCAGGTTTAAAGTTACTCCGGTAAAAATTTTATTCTTCGGTATATAAGCCAGATCCTTGCTGGTTCTGGTATCAGACTTATTAACCGCATCCGTATGAACATAACCCAGATTCAATAATATTTTGTTTTTAATTAGCTTAATTTTAAAATTTGTATCCACCCCTTGAATAGCAGCTTTATCAATATTTTGATTTTGGTACAAATTACTTTTAACAGGTACATTCGCAATTAAATTATCAACAGAGCTTCTAAACAGACTTATATTAAATTTAGCAGTTTCTTTAAATTCTCCTGTATATCCTACTTCATACCTTAATGCAGTTTCTTCTTCAAGATTGGGATTTGCAATATTTCTGCCTATATAACCGGAATAAAGTTCTTTTAAAGTAGGGAACCTTGTCTTTCTGCCAACATCAAAGAATATTTTGTTATCATAGTTGATAAAATACGAAATTCCTCCCTGACTATCCCATGCAACAAGTGAATCCCTTATAGAATTTCCGTTATTATAAAGAGGATTATATCGATTTAGAGAAGTTCCAATATTTATTGCCGTTTTGCGAGTTGGATTTAACTCTATTTCTCCGCCTAAAGTAGTTGTAGATATACTGTATTTTGCTATTGATTGGTCATAATCCGGAGTTTCTGCATGAATATCCCTCTTGTAAAGACAGACAGGCGTTAATGTGACATATTTGTTTATAATAATTCGTGGAATAAAGTTAAATCCTGTACTGTAGTCATCATAAGTGCTATGAAAAGCAAAAGGCTTATCTTGAGAAGAAAAAGCAATATCATCATAAGAATCAAGGACATTTAAGTATTTATCATAAAAAACAGAACCGTTTAGTGAAATTTTGTCTTGTATAACAGGCTGTTTAAAATTGAATATTGCCGTATTTTTTTTCCACTCAGTAAACTTCCAATAGCGGGGTTTTGAAACATTTATTTCTGGCGGTGCATTCCATGGAGAGCTGAAAGAGTTATAACTCAACTGATAATCCTGATTATCGTTACTGCTATAACCTATTGTTCCGCCCATATTCAGGTTGTGATAATCGCTATTGTCCCTGATATTGCCATCTTCATTTAATGATGACTTAAAATTATTTGATAAATTAAACCCGCGGCTTTTGGAGAATGACTGATTAAAACTGAAATAAAAGTTATTATCAAGTTTGCTGCCAAGGTATAAATCCTGATTTAATCTGTTTACCTGATTATCATCAAACCTTAATTTAAGTTTAAAAGGTTCGCTTGGCTTTTGAGTTTTAATATTTATGACTCCACCCATAGTATTTGGCCCATAAATAATTGAAGGAGCACTTTTAACAACAGTTATTTTTTGTAAATTAGCCCCATTCATGCGATCCAGTCCAATTAATCCGTCAAATGGAACATAAATAGGGACTCCATCGAGTAATACGGGTACCTGACGCTGATTAAAGCCTCTTACATAGAAAGCAGTTTCACCACGCTCGCCATAAGACGCATTTAATGCGGGTGAATCGTCAAGAATCTCAGATACTCTTTTGTTTTCATATTTATCAAATGTTTCCTGCAATATAATTTCAGCGTTTTCAGAATTTTTGGGGATCGATTGCTTGGTTCCCACATTACCTGTATAGAATCTTTTTTGCTGATTATCAGGAGGATTTATATCTGAAAATTCTATTATTTCTGTTTTCAAGCTATTTTGTATATTATTCTCATTAGGTAATTGATAATCTGATTCAGCGAAACAGATATCAGCAATGAGCAAATTTCCTAGTATATACAAAATCAGAGTTATTTTTTTCATTTTTCGGCTTCAGCATTGTGTAAGCGTTTTGAATAAAGTTTGTCACGTTCCTGTATTAGTTGGGCAATAATACTAACAGCAATCTCTGCAGGTTTTTTAGTGCCATGCACAAGTCCTATTGGGCAAAAGAACTTGTCTTTATAGTCCTCTGAAAATCCAGCCTGCATAATCTGATCTTTTATCCAACCTATTTTTGATCTGCTGCCCATTAATCCTAAATATGCAAAATCTTTTTTAAGACAATCCCTAAGAATTGGCCAATCCATTTCATGCCCCGGGGTCATGATTATTACAAAAGCTTCTTGAGGAATTTTATCAACATATAGGGTCATATCCTGTTCTTCAATTTTGGTAATTTTAGGGGATTCAGGAAGGCGATCAAGCCACTCTTTTCTATAATCTATACAAATTACCCTGCAATCAAGCGTGATAAGAACCTTAGCAACAGCATTTGCCACATGGCCCGCTCCAAAAATAACAATAGTCCAGGAGTTATTATTTAATACCTCAAAAAAAAGCTTTATATCCCCACCGCATTGCATGCCAACATCTTTTGGTAAATCCCATTTAGCAAACTGGGGAAGTTTCTCGTTATTTAGCATTTTGACTGCATAGTCAATAGCTTGTTTTTCAAGTGATCCCCCGCCTATAGTACCGCTTATAAGTCCATCATTGCCAACCAGAATTTTTGCACCAACGGCAGTTGGAATACTTCCATTTTTCTCAACAACCGATACCTGAGCAATCGGCTTATTATTTGATAATAATTCAATTAATTTTGAGTAATAATCAATCATATTTTATCCTTATAAAATATTTAGTTGTACGAATGTGTCCCTGTCTGATATCACAAAAATCTGTATGCAAGAGCATATGAGATAGTAAATAAACAAGTAAGAATAACACTGCCTAAAAAACGATAATTAAGAGGCAATTTATTCTGTACTACATAGTTTCCAATAAAACTCAACGGAAGATTTACAATAAATGACTTCAATCCCAAGATTAAAGAGTTTGATATTGCACTTTGTGCGTTGATTAATATCAATGGTGTTGTCCCTAAAGTTAGAATAAACATATGTCTTGCTATCCATATGGGATTAAAATAGCTTATAGCCCCTATTGTTTTACCCAGCCAGTTTAATTTACCATTTTCATTCAAGAGAATTTTGAAATTAAATGAGTTTTTTAACTGCCCTTGCTGGATTTTAAAATTATCAAGTAGTTTAAACCATAAAGGAATTTCCCATTGATAAAACAACAAAGCAGCAATTGTAATTGCTAAAACACGATAAGGATGAAACTCCTGTGAAATAAGCTGGCCTAAGCCATCTCCTATTGGATATAACAATATAGGTATCAGTACAGTTAAATATTTTTTATTCATAATATGTTCTTATCTTGTGTTCTGTCTGCAGCTTGAGTATTACAGATAATATTTCTTCCTGAGTGGCAGGAGCTTTCAAATCAACTATTTGATCATTTGCCAGAAATGACAATGCATGTTTTATTGCGGTCCATACAGATGTTCCAAGTACAAATGGAGGTTCTCCTATAGCCTTGCTTTGTCTTACATTCATTACATTTCTTTCATTTTCTATCCAGTCTATATTAAATATTTCAGGAATATCATTTATTCCTGGAATTTTATAAGTTGTTGGAGAACAGGTTAATAAAGCCCCTTTGTCTGAATATTTAAGTTCTTCTGTGGTTAACCACCCCATTCCCTGAATATACGCACCTGCAATTTGCCCACGATCAATTCCGGGATTAATTGACTTGCCTATATCCATCAGGATATCTGCTCTTATTACTTTAGTAGTTCCTGTAAAACAATCTATTTCAACTTCAGATACAGAACATCCATTGGTAAAATATAAAAATGGAGCTCCTTTTGCTGTATCCCAGCTAAAAGTAAGATTAGGAGTAATATAAAATCCTCTTTCCCCAAGGCTTATTCTATTTAAATATGCAGCTTTAACAATCTCATTAAAGGTATAGACTTTATCAGGATACTGTTCGACCCAAACTCCTTTCTCAGTCCATTTAATGTCGTCTAAACAAGGCCTTTTGCTTTGAAGAGATAACAAATAATCACCGGCAAAATTAATCAATCTCTCTTTTAATTTACGGCAAGCATCTAAAGCAGCAGCTCCATTGAGATCAGTTCCGCTAGAAGCAGCAGTTGGAGATGTATTATTGTTTTTTTCAGTAGATGTAGTCATTATACGCACTAGATCATGATTAATACAGAATTCATCAGCTACTAGCTGCTTTATTTTTGTATTTAATCCCTGCCCCATTTCTGTTCCGCCAGTTGATACCTGAATAGAACCGTCCGTATAAATATTTACCAGGGCTGAAGCCTGATTTAAAAAGCGTGCAGTAAATGAAATACCAAACTTAAGAGGAGAAAGTGAAATTCCCCTTAAACGTGTTTTGGATTTTTTATTAAATTCATTTATTTTTTGTACTCGTTGTTGATAATTTGAGCTTATAAAAAGCTTATCAAGTAATTCAGGCAATGTATTGTTTGTTATTTCCTGCCCATAAGGAGTAATATTATTTTCTTTTGTGCCGTAACAGTTTAATCTTCTAACATCAAAAGAATCTTTTTTCAGATATACAGCAATATCTTCAATAATTGATTCCATGTTTAATATTCCCTGAGGAGCTCCAAAACCTCTAAAGGCTGTATTTGGAGGAAAATTTGTTTTACAGACTGTTCCTTTGATTTTTATATTGGGAATGTAATAAGTATTTTCGGCATGGAACATAGCTCTTTCCAGTATTGAAGTAGAAAGATCGTTAGCATATCCTCCATTGGAGAATAATTCCACATAAAGAGCATTAATCTGACCCTCATTTGAAAAACCTATCTTATACTTACACAAGAAAGGATGACGTTTTCCAGTTGTTATCATATCACTTTCGGAAGATAAGAGTATTCTTGCAGGTCGTTTAGTTTTTGAGGCAGCAATAGCAGCGATAGCAGCAGGATGTGTTGCCTGGCTTTCCTTTCCCCCAAATGCTCCACCCATTCTTTTCATTTCCACTACTACATGATTGAATGGAATACCTAAAATTTCAGCCACGACATTTTGAACTTCAGTTGGATTTTGTGTAGATGATTTTATTCTTATAGTATTGTTTTCTTCAGGATAAGCTATTGCAGATTGTGTTTCCAGATATAAATGCTCCTGTCCTCCGCAATAAAAATCGCCTTCTAGAAGATTATCTGCATTAGATAATGCTAGTTCAATATTTCCTTGTTCAATAATACGTGTTGCCCCTATAAACTGCTGCTTTTCCATAGCTTTTTCTATAGAAAGCACAGGTTCCAATTCTTCTATAACTATTTCGATTATTTTTTTTGCTAGATTAATAGCTTTTTTAGTTTCTGCTGCTATTATTACAATTGGTTGACCTACGTATTCAACTTTATTCTCAGCTAATAAAACTTCATCCTGTATAATTGGACCAAATTTATTGTGTCCATCTATGTCTTTACAGGTAAATAAAGCAACAATTCCAGGAATTTCTCTGGCCTTATCAAGATTTATGCTTAAAATATTTCCATGAGCTATGGAGCTATGAAAAAAATCAACATATATTTCATTTGAACATCTGGGAATATCAGAAATATACTCTGAGGTACCACTCACATGGCTAATGGCACTGTCATGAGGAATATTTTTCCCTACAATTGGCATGTGCTGTTCTCCTGATCCTTAATCTCAAAATAAAATCGCTTTAAACAATTTTCAGCCAACTGCATTCTGAAATTTTCTGATCCTCTTACATCGCAAATAGGTTTAATTGAACTTTTAATTAAAGCCGCTGCGCCTTCAAAACTTTCCTGAGAAAACTTTTTGCCTATTAGAAAACTTTCTATATTATGAACTCTCTGAACTGTTGGCCCAACGCCACCAAAAGCAATCGCTATAGATTCAATTATTCCATCCTTTTCCTGTATTCTGACTGCTGCTGAAAAAGAAGAAATGTCTAAATGCTTTCTCTTAGAGACTTTATATAATTTTAAGACTTCAGTTGAATTTAATATAGGGATATTTATCTGCGTAATTATCTCATTTGGCTCAATATTAAAGTCTTTATATCCTTTATAAAAATTGTTTATGTTAATTGTTCGAACGGAATCAGAACCTGTCAGGGTTAATTTTGCATTCATTACCATTAAAAACGGTATAGTGTCACCAACAGGAGAACCGTTTGCTATATTTCCAGCCAGAGTTGCGATGTTTTTTATTTGTGGAGAGGCAAATACCTCAAATAACTTACTAAGTTCAGGAAATATTTCTGAAATATAACTCTCAAATTTTGAAATTGTAACAGCAGCACCAACCAATACACGATTATCTTCAAGATTAATGTTATTTAATTCCTGAATGTTTGCCAGATGAATTATAGTTTCAGGCTCAAAATCTCTCTTGTTGCATAAAACATGAATGTCTGTTCCTCCGCTAATAAGAACAGCATCAGGTTTTTCGGATTTTAAGCACAAAGCTTCTTGCAAATTAGCAGGCTGAATAAACTCTCTGTTGTTTAATAAAAGCCTGATTGCGCTACATTGCGGCTCTAATATCTCATATAACTTATCAGGCGGATATAATTCATTTAATTTCCTAACAGAACAGGGATTAACAGTTAAACCAGCATGAATGATAGAGTCATATCCGGTACATCTGCATAAATTCCCTGATAATGCATGTTGAATATCGCCTCTATCAGGTTTATCATCTTTACAACCGCAATCAAATAAAGAGTATAAGGTTGTTACCACGCCTGGAGTACAGAATCCACATTGTGTTCCATGATGATTAACAATAGCCTCCTGCACAGGGTTAAGGTTATCCTTATATTTAAGACCTTCTATTGTTATAATATGTGCGTTATCTAACTGATAAAGATAAATGATGCAGGAGTTTACAGGTGCATAGCTAATTTTGTCATCTTTGATTTTGCCTAATAACACTGTACATGCGCCACAATCACCTTCTGTACATGACTCTTTAGTCCCCGTAAAAAATAATGAATTTCTTAAATATTCTGATAATGGAAGAAAAGCTGATTCGCCTGATATTTTATAGAATTTACCGTTAATATAAAGCCTTATATAATCACGCATAATAACCTTTAACATGTTAGTGAGTTTAGTATTATTAAAGTTATACTAATAATGCTTGAAAAATGCAAATTGAATGATAAATAGAGCCATTAATGCATACATTACATATATTCCTTATATCTGGCTATCATTTCCCGATTCTTCCTAAAATTAGTTGGTCGTTAATATTTCGGATTTGGACATTTATACTAAAAAAGCGAAAGCCTGAAACTCTCGCTATATCTTAATTTCTATTGTCTTAAAATGATACCCCCTAGTAAACTATCTTAGAACTTTTACTTTTGAAGACTTTAACCTAAATACTGTAAAATCAACACTACAATCAGCATAAATAAAGATATCGCTGATTTGCAGGATTATATGCATGTCTGGGTTTTACTATATACTTCACTCCTGCCTTCATTACTCATTCAATTTAATAAAGAAATATTTTATATTGATATTTCTTAAAATTATAAAATGGCAGGAGTTAACTGAAATGCTGAAATGGTTTAATAATTTAAAGTTATCTCAAAAGATTACTGCACTAGTAATATTTGAAGCATTTTTTTTAACTTTACTTGGACTTGCAGGGTATTATATAGGATTTGGACTTGATAAGACAGCAGCATTGATTTTAACATTGTTTATAATAACCATAGCTATAATATCTTTGATTACTTTAGGCTATTTTATAGCTGTTTTTATAGCAAAGCCACTCTTTGATATAACCGAGAAAATGAGAGAAGTAACAAAACCACTCTCTGATATAACTGAGAAAATGAGAGAAGTAGCAAAAGGTAATTTCTTTGTTGAGCCTGCTAAAGTGAGAGGAAAGGATGAATTTGCAGAGCCGTATAAAGTCTTTAATGCTATGACAGAGAATTTACGTGATTCTGCTAATAAAGAGAAAATACTAAAAGAAAGAGCACAATTCTTAAAAGATAGAGAAGTGTTTTTGAAACAGATAATGGTTGCTCTAATAACTTCCCTTGATATTAAGGATACTATACGTGCTATTGTGAATAAGACAGGTGAATTTTTTAAAGCAGATCAATGTTATTACGTAGAATATGAAGATAAAATTCAGGAGCATTTACCGATAAATGATTATGCAATTTATCTTTCATCTTTAAATATAAAGGACTTAGCAGGATTAAAATTTACAAAAGAGCAGATGCAGCCTGTTATCAGATATGTATTTCTACAAAAACAGGCTTTATCTATTAATAATGTTAATGAGATTGAAGTTCCAGATGAAACAAAAGATTTGTTCAAAGAATTAGGTGTTAAGTCTTTTTTATCTGCTCCTATTATCTTTAAAGAAGAACTAATTGGAAGGATTGGACTGCACTATGTTAATGAGTTTAAAGAATTTAGCAAAGACGATATTGATCTTATTACTGCAATATCAGATCAATTAGCTACAGCAATCCATCAGGCAAAATTATATAGCCAGATTGAAGAGACAAAAGAAAGAGAAATTCTTTTAAAAACTATAATCAGTAATACTTTACTAAGCTCTAATCTTGAAGAGGCACTGAGAAATATCGGAGAAGAAGTCGCCAGATTGTTTAATGCTGATAGAATTAGCTTTATGTTCTTTGATAACACTCTGCAAACTTTCTCAGAAATCAAGGGAGAATATAGAAGAAAAGAAGATATGCCTTCAGCAGAAGGGAAAGTAATACTTGAAAAGAATTTTGAACACTATTTAATTGAAGAGCTTTTTATTAAAAAGAATTCTTTAATCATAGATAACAATTCTCGAATCCCAGAAGGATTCAGAGATTTATTAAAGATTTTATACGTTAAAACCGCAATTGCAATACCTATTTTTTACAGAGATAAACCAATAGCTGTCATCCTCCTGAACTATACAGAGTCAACAAACCAGTGGAACAAGGAAGAACTTGATTTTTTAGTACCGATAGCCCAGCAGGTATCTATCGGCATATATCTATTCCAATTAAATGAGAAGCTTGGTAAGTCTGTTACTACTGAGAGAACTGTAAGGGATATTGTCCTAGAAGCCAGAAAATTAGAGAATTATAAAAAGATATTTGATTATTTATTAGACAGATTAGCCAATATTTTTGGTGTAGATAGAGTATTAAACCTTCATTTTACTCCTGATGGCAACTTATCCATTCGTAATGAGGTTATCAAGAATATAGATCAAGCATATTCACTCGGTCAAGATATTTCAAATGTAAAGAACATCGAGCAGATTTTCCCTGACGAGCCAGATAAAATGGTTGTCATAAATGATATTAATACGGATATTAAAGATCCTGTTTTAAAAGAATATTTCAGGAGTAAAAGAACTATTTCCTTATTGCTATATCCAATAGCAAGCAGGTATCTGACAAAGCAGCAAATTATAGGGATAATTATGCTATGCTCCTCAATGCCCAGAAAATGGACGTCTGAGGAGTTGGATAGCTTTAAACTTATGGTTGATACCACAACTCTTGTTTATCTTGAAATTAAACAAAAACAGGATGCGGAGGAGGAAAGAAAAACTTTTCTTGCTACACTCACGCACGATCTTAGAAGTCCGCTTCTTGCAGAGCAGAAGGCACTTGAAGGAGTTATATCTAAAAAGTTTGGAACTTCATTGGAAAACTTTTTAGAATATCTTGAAGAGATGCACAGGACAAATGATGAATTACTGAGAATAGTAAATAATTTACTGCTGACATATCAATATGAGTCTGGTAAAACTGAATTACAGCTAGAATCTAGCAATATCAATGATATTATTGATGTCGCGGTAAAGTCTATGAAGCCTCTTGCTGAAGATAATGATTCAGAGATTGTCACTGACATTCAACCTGACTCCCCCTTAGTAATGGCTAATGGTGATGAGATAAAAAGGGTAATTACTAATCTTATAAATAATGCCATTAAGCATAATACTAAAGGTACCAATATTAATGTAAAAGCTAAAAAAATTGATAATGAAGTTCAGATATCAGTAAGTGATAATGGTAAGGGCATTCCTGAATCAGAACGTCCTTACATTTTCCAGAGATACCCGTCTACTAAAAGAAAGATCGGTTCAGGGCTTGGTTTATATTTATCTAAACAAATTATAGATGCTCATAAGGGTAAGATTTGGTTCGATACTGAGGAAGGCAAAGGCACAACCTTCTATTTTACTTTACCTGTATCCTAAATTATAATTAATATTTCGTATGTTTATAAAATAAGAAATACCCCCAGGGGAAGTCGAATCCCCGTCGCCGCCGTGAAAGGGCGGT
>DNSU01000029.1:13375-15021 GCA_003499585.1 Cyanobacteria bacterium UBA9579
GTGAAAGGGCGGTGTCCTAGGCCACTAGACGATGGGGGCATGTACCTTATCTATTGCCTTAGCAAATACAACATAACAGAACTTTAACTTATTTGTCAACAATTTATGCTTATTTAAATTTTATAGTTACGATATAGTAACAATTAAGAGGTTAAGACTCTATTAGATACTGAAAATGCTATATACGTATATTATACACAAAATTAAAAAGTTATAACAATGACAAAATGAGTAAAGAGCAATAATACCTTTGCAAATTCACGCAAATCACTGTATATTGCTGGTAATTCCACCTGAATCAATATTTACATTAAATAGATGATCTCAAAATGATGCTTAAATTCTATTATTGAGTAGACAAGATATACTCTAAAGAGTAATAAAAAGAAGATAATAGGTGGTTGAGATATGTCTTTTCAATTTAAACATACTAATAAGCTTCAGGATCAAAGAGTGCGATACATTCTTCCTAAGAATGATGGCGAAATTTCTAATTCTATTACAAGAAACTGGACTGATCAGGCAATCAGATGCTATACCAGCGACTTTAATTGTACTGAATGTACAATTGCGCAGGGAAATTATTCTTTTGTATGTCAAATGCAAAATGTAATAAAAATCCTGCTTGAACAAGTTGGGCCACCTGATGAAGACAAAATTGGAAAAGTTTCAGCTTAATACCAATATAAATTACCCCTTTATTATAAAAGAGATCCTAACAGATCTCTTTTGTTTGCAATAAAAAAGGCTTTTTAAAAGCCTTAAATGAGGAGATGAGTCTTTTATAAAAATTTATCTTCTTAAAGCCGGATACATAAACGGGAATCCCTACTTAAAGAAATTTTGTTTTTGTTCTGCAATTGACTTACCAAATATAAAATCACCAACTTTTTTGGCAATTTTGCCACCAGCATATACTCCCAGAGCAGCTCCGATAAATCCACCCAATGGCGGCAATACTACTGTCATTGCTGCACCAAGCAGTGCTGCGCCTGCTGTATAACCGGCTATATTTGTAGCAGATCTTCCTATCTGGTTAATACCATCACCATTTTTAAATGCTTTTGCTATTGCAGGCAATTCAAATACGGCCGATAAAGCCATGCCAAATACCGGAATTCGACCAAGGGCTTTTCCTGTTATAGTAGCTCCGTAACTTGCCTTAGCGCCCTGAGCACCCACTACAAATCTTGATGCAGCTCCTTTTTGGGATATAGTTTTGATTTGAGCACCATTAAAGAATTTTGAAAAACCATCTCTTATACACTTATAGTCAGTCAGGTTTTTATCCATACTTAACAATGTTCTTCCGAATGCTGAATTTTTCATTTTTCCTTCGGTAAAGGTATACTTAAAAAATCCAAATTGTGAAATTTGGGCTCCATGTTTACTATTGCCGTAAAATTGATTATATACAGATTTTATATGTGGATCAGTTACAAATTGATCCATGGTATTTATTTTTTGTCTTAATACAGGCAAACTGCGGGTCAGGTTATTATAAACCTTGCCGGTAGATTCTACTTGAAGTTTTAGCAAAGGTAATTTATTGGCTTGCTGTGCAAAAGCCAACGCACCAGTCCAAGTTTCACCCTGCTGGCATCTTGATTTAGCATGAGCTATACCAGGGGTATAAAACTTTGTTA
>DNSU01000146.1:0-514 GCA_003499585.1 Cyanobacteria bacterium UBA9579
CTCAAACTATGGTTACAGGGCAGATCCTTTTAGTGGAATCACAAAATCTCATGACGGTATTGATATTGCCGCTGCATATGGTGCACCTATTTATGCCGTACAGGATGGATATGTCACCAGGAGCGGATGGCGTGGTGGTTACGGCCTAGCAATAACTATAGATCATCACTACCCTGACATTCCCGGTATACCAAGAATTCAAACAACATATGGACATAATTCATACAATTATGTAAAAGTCGGCGAATATGTAAGAAGAGGCCAAGTCATTGGCTTAGTAGGATCAACAGGCAGATCGACAGGCCCACACTTACATTTTGAAGTTACTTATAAAGGAAGACCATATCCACCAATTGATTATTTAACAAAATTACCATCTTATGTAGCTTATATAGATCAATATAGGGCCAGAACACAATACACTTCAAATAAATACAGCAATCATGGCCAAATAAACAGCTACAGATAAATTTTCATATATACAACAACTTAAAATAGAGTTATTTAAATAACT
>DNSU01000146.1:582-5934 GCA_003499585.1 Cyanobacteria bacterium UBA9579
TAGAGTTATTTAAATAACTCTATTTTTTACTATATAAGTAATCTTTCTTTATTTTTATTTTCGATTTAGTATAAGTTAGACAAACTCTATATTACCTAAACTTATTTAGTAAAAGTTTTTGTTTATGTCTGATAATATATTAATAATAAGAAGACGAGCAACGGGTTAAATTGGAAATGAAAATATATAAACAAAATAAAAAGGGCTTTTGCTCAATTATTATAGTTTTATTTTTAGCATTTGTAATGGCTGGAATTGCTTCGGGACTTTTATACCTTAACAATCTACCTCCCATTTCAGAATTAAAGAATTTTCAACCTACACTTGCATCACAGATTGTCTCAAGTGACGGAATGGTGATAAAAACTTTCGGCTCGTACAAATATAAGAAAGTCAAAATAAAGCAAATTCCTGACAATTTAAGAAAAGCCATTATTGCAACTGAAGATAAAAACTTTTATATTCATAAAGGATTTGACCCAATAGCTTTAATCAGATCCACAGTTTCAAACCTTGTAGCCAAGAAGGTTGTTCAAGGAGCAAGTACAATCACCCAACAGCTGGCAAGAATACTATTTTTATCCTCAGAAAGAACAATTGACAGAAAAATCAAAGAATTAATAATTGCATACAGACTTGAAAAAACACTGCCTAAAGACGAAATTCTGGAAATGTATCTAAACCATGTTTACCTTGGCGAGGGTGCATACGGTGTATCTGCCGCAGCTGAGTTATACTTTAATAAAAATATAGAAGATTTAACTCTATCTGAAGCAGCATTAATTGCGGGATTACCGCAAGCCCCATCAGCTTATTCTCCATATCAAAGCATGGAAAAAGCTAAAGCAAGAAGAGCCATGGTTTTAGAGCGAATGGTTAAAATGAACTTCATAACAGAAGAAGAAGCAGAAAAAGCCAATAAAGTTGAAATAAAGATTAATAAGGCACATAGACCTTATGCATTAAATAAAGCTCCATATTTTGTTGACCTTGTAATGAAAGAGCTGCAAAATAAAGCAGGCATAACAGAAGAAGAGATTATTCATGGCGGTTATAAAATTTATACTACATTAAAATACAAATACCAGAAAACTGCAGATGAAAGTGTTTCTTCAAATATTGCCAAATGGGGATTTAAAAAGCCCTATCAACAAGTTGCACTGGTTTCTTTTGATGTTGTTACAGGAAGAATCCTTGCATATATAGGTGGAAAAGATTATTATGAAAGCCAATTTGACAGAGTTTCTTTAGCGGTTAGACAGCCGGGATCTTCGTTTAAAGTCTTTGTTTACGCCGCAGCTGTTGAAAAAGGCCTAACGCCCCAAACAATCTGCAATGATGCACCGGTTGGCATAGGCAATTGGAGACCACGCAACTATGCTAACAAATATAGGGGCAAATTGCCATTATATAAAGCATTAGCTTATTCATCCAACTCAATTGCTGCAAGATTAATACAGGAAGTTGGTGTAGACAGCGTTATAAATATGGCCAGAAGGTTAGGAATTACTACTTATCTTGCACACGATCCAACTATCGCACTTGGCTCTAACGGCGTAAAATTAATTGAAATGGCAACTGCGTACGGCACGTTTGCTAATGGGGGAGTAAAAGTCGAGCCATATGCAGTTGAAAGAGTTGAGACATCAAATGGAAGAACTATCTATCAAGCAGGAAGTAATTATAAAAGAGTAATGGACACCCGCACAGCAGCTTATATGGTTGAAATGATGGAGCAGGTAGTTAAAATGGGTACAGGTAGAGCTGCAAATATTGACAGACCTGCAGCTGGCAAAACTGGCACCACAGATAGCTATAAAGATGCATGGTTTGTAGGCTTTACTCCTAATGTAGTAACCGGAGTATGGATGGGCAATGACAATAACACTTCTAATGGCGGACTAACAGGCGGTACTGCACCTGCTATGATTTGGGCGCAATATATGCGAGTAGTAGAAGCTAATAATCCTATAATGGGATTCTTATACCCTGAAATTACAATTAATGATAAGGATAAATTAGATACCGAATCTCTTAATAGTGATGGTCTTGTTACCGAAGAGGGAATAAATCCGGATGAGGAAAATACAATAGAAACCACAAAAGAGACTGATATAATTAAACAACAATCAGAACAATTGAATAAACAGTATAACCAAGGATCTCCTCCGCACCCAAAAACAGCAGGACCTCCTATCCCAGAGCCTGAGTATACCCCACCAGTGCCTCCATTACCTGATAGTAAAGCACCTGCAGGCAGTACTGGATTCTAAATACATTAAGTTTTGTAAATTTATAAAAAAAATCAAAAATCTAGGCAATTTTTGATTTTAATCTACGTTAATATAAATAGGGGTAAAAAACAAAAAACAAAATTGGGGTAAATAAACAGATAAAAGGAGATGGGTTATGGCTAGAGTTTTAATTTCAATGACTGATGCATTTTTGGGACAAATTGACGAATTCGCTACAACTGAACAGAGATCAAGAAGCGAATTAATTAGAGAAGCATTAAGAACTTATATGCACAAAGCAAAAAGACTTAGAGATGCATCCTACGATGCAAGAAATGCAGCAATCTTAGAATCTCTATTATAAAAATTTTTTTGCAAACTCTTTTAATCTTTGCTCAAATCTAACTTTTTAATTAACTCTAACTCTTAATTTTTTAAATTATTTTAAGGAGACAAACTAAAATTTGTCTCCTTATTTTTTGTATGCCTAAAGATATAAATTGAAAATTCTCTAAAAGTACTATCTTTTAGAAATAAATTGTCGACATTACTACTATAATATATTGGCCTTTCGTTTATTAAAAAAAATACAAATATGCCCTAAACTTTATACAGGTGTTGATAAATTTATCTTGAAAAACATATCTAAATACAACATGCGTGTAAAGGCCATCAAGCAGGAGGGAGAAGTTATGAATATGGGGCAAAAATATGCGGAAGGAATCTATAATTCCAATATATTGGAATTTAGAAACGTATCCAAAGATATTCTCCCATGGCTTGAAAAAATAGCTGTAGAGAATAACTGTAGGATAGAGAAGAAAGAATGGAGAAGTAAATATAATAGTTATGTGGTTTATGATTATGAACCATTTTGCTCAGACGGTTTTGAAATCAGCATGGCTATCTCATCCAACTCAAAAAACTATCTAAAATTCATCAAATACCTATATGAAAACAAGATGAAAACAATTGAATACCTAAAAAGCTGTCTTGCCAGCTAACGACTTTGTTTAGATTCAGGACAAATTCTTTGGTAACAGCAATCCTTAGAATAAAGGAGTGATTCTCCAGTAGGGATAAAATTCTCATACAGGATTTTATCCGCTGTTGTAATTATAAGATTCCTGATAAGATCAATACACTTATTATCTGCATCTACACTTGTTTTCTGATTTGTTTTCAAAAAGTATAAACTGAGTTTTGCAGGGGTTAGATTAAAATAATCCCTGCAAACTAATGCATAAAAGTTTAATTGCAGATCGTCCTGGGGCAAATTTCTTATATTGCCAGTTTTATAATCGATAATCTCTACTTTGTCATTATCCAATTTATCTACCCTATCTATATATCCACATAGAACAATATCCTCAAAAGGAAAACTAAAGCTTTTTTCCAGATAAATGGTGTTGCACATCACATTTATGTTTGAATCAACAAAATCCTGAAGTTGCTTCAGCCCAAGGTTCTTTAATTCAAGATTTTTAGAATCATCCTTACTCACACTTGTCCATTGTTTTTCATACAAAGTTTCCTGAACTTCCTTATCAATAGTTTGTCCAGATCGTATAATCTCAGAAAAATCTTTTAAACTCCTGTGAATATTGCTTCCGTACTTGGTCATTACAGTTGGATAATAAGGTCTTTTCTCAACATATCTATAGTAATACCTTTTAGGACAGGCACTATAGAAAGATAACTTTGTATAACTAACTCTTAACTTTTTAGACATAAAAATAATTCCGAATTAAGCTTAATGCAAGGGCCTGAGAAAAATTCACCATTAGTTTCCTACTAACAATATAGACTATTTAACATTTCTTAACCATGATGTAAAGAAAATATATAGATAAAGAGAAATCAAAAATTTTGATTGTATAATTATCATAATTAAAATAAAGTGTATTTTATACCTTTATCGGAAGCTGGAAGATAAGAAACGAATTAAGAAACTGGAAGATAGCTAACTGGAGTTCAGAAGATTATGCAAGCAGTGTTAACAAATCCAATGAAATTGATTAAAAGCTGTACAGATAAAAGCAAAAAATTACCTAAAGAAGTAATTCCATACCTTTTAAAAGCAGTAGACAATTCTGATGCTAAAACCAGAAATGAAATAGAAAATCATCTTGTTAAAATGGGTGAAACTGCAATTCCATCATTAATTAATGCATTAGCAACATCAAAAAGTACTACCAGAGCTTTAATTGCTATGGTTTTAATCAGACTTGGAAACGTTAGTATTGAACCTTTAGAATTAGCTTATGCCAATAATACAGAACTTCAATGGACAGCAACTTATATAATCAGCGAAATCAAAGGAACTCAAAGACCTTTAAATAATGTATTAAGCCTGACAAAAGCATTAGTCGGCTAAATACAGCTTGCAGATTAACAGATACTAAGAGACCCTCAACCGGTCTCTTTTTTAATTTATAAATTTATTTTGATATTAGTAGCTTTAGCCATAGTCTTGTAGTCTTGTAGGGTGCAGAATTCTGCACCATTAATAATCTGAAATTATTCAGCAACTAGATTTTGAATATGTTTTATGTCTTCAAAAGAACCCCAATTTTCATCATATATTTTATCTTTTACGAATTTATGAAATGAACTATGTTTCCAATCTTTTACGTTATTTACATAACCGTGTTTTACTGGATTGTAATGAATATAATCCAGATAATTATTTAATCCTTCCTCATTTCTTATGGTATGTTCCCAGTATCTCCTTTGCCAGACACCCTTTTCCTGACGTTTTAACTTGCTGGCAGATAATTTATCTTTAACATTATTTATATATTCAGAATCAATATGTTTTGAAAAATACCATTTCACAGCAGCAATTATTTTAGGATAGCTTTTTATCACTTCTGGCTGGATTATCAAATGAATATGGTCAGGTAAGATAACTGCTGCATAAATATCAAAACAGTAATGTTCCTTCGCTTTTTTAAAGCTTTCCCTTAATAACTTAATATTTTCGACTAATATTGGATTACGCTTATAGGTAACCGTTGTTATAAAAATATAATGATTATCAACAAATGCTCTTCTATAATTTGGCATAGGTTTATTATATCAGAATCTTTAATGGTGCAGAATTCTGCACCCTACA
>DNSU01000067.1:0-170 GCA_003499585.1 Cyanobacteria bacterium UBA9579
TCCTCAGGGTGGCGGATTCAGACCACCACAACAGGGTGGATTCAGAAGACCTCCACAACAAGGCGGTTACCAGCACGATAATAGAGACAGAAGACCACCGCAGCAAGGTGGGTTTAGAAGGCCTCCTCAACAAGGTCAAAGGCCTCAGAGTGGCGGATTTAGACCACCAC
>DNSU01000067.1:252-795 GCA_003499585.1 Cyanobacteria bacterium UBA9579
CAGCAGGGTGGATTCAGAAGGCCTCCTCAACAAGGTGGATTCAGAAGACCTCCAAGAGCTCAGAAAACTCTGTTAGTCAGCAGGGAACAAGTAGAACAAATTGAAAATCTCTACAAAAAAATGTTACCTCTCCCTAACCCTGATGCGCATGAATTAATTGGAAAAGAAATTAACCTTGAACCTAACAAAGTTTTCTTCGGTATTAATTTGGTAAGACAAAAAATGATGCTGCCAAAACTTCCTTATCCGAAGAGAAAATTAGCCGTATCACCTGATCAGTTAATGGCTATTCAAAGTTTATATAATCCATTACTTCCATTACCTCCTATAGGCTGCCATAAATTTATTTCTAAACAGCTTAAAATGGATGAATGGAGAGTCCACGTAGGTATAGGCATTATAAGAAAGCAGATGGAATTACCTCGTTGGAACCCAGATCGTGAAGATGCTCCTGAAGAATTCAAAAAACAAAGACAGGAAGAATTAGCATCTCAGGAAACAGCTAAAACTGAGGAATAATTTAAATTAAAATATAAAAAATGC
>DNSU01000067.1:881-3749 GCA_003499585.1 Cyanobacteria bacterium UBA9579
CTAGAAATTGATCAATTTCTAGCATTTTTTTATTCAAGCTATTATGCAAAATTATATTTAACACAGAAAGCCTTGCTGTCACACTGAATAAAGTGAGAAATTTCAAATATATAAGAATTTTTTGCCGTACCATTATTTAGAAAACTTAACTTACTCATTGAATTGATTGGAAAGTTAAGTTGCTGTTTTGCTATAATACACGTTTATACAGCAATTATTAAAAGTACGAGGTAGAAAATTAGTGTGTGGAATAGTAGGATATATTGGCTCTAAACCTGTAATACCAATTTTACTTAATGGCTTAAGCAATCTTGAATATAGAGGCTATGATTCAGCAGGTATAGCTGTTTATAATGAAGATCGTGTTGAAACCTATAAAGCATCAGGAAAACTAGGCAACTTAAAAGAATTAATAAGCAATAACAGTGACAAACACAAGATCGGAATAGGTCATATCAGATGGGCGACTCACGGTATTCCAAATGAAACTAATGCACACCCGCACACAAGCTGCTGCAAAAAAATCGCACTTGTACACAACGGAATTATCGAAAACTATAAAGAGCTAAAAGAAGAATTAATCTCTAAAGGACACGTTTTTAAATCTCAGACAGATACTGAAACTATTGCACACCTGATTGAAGAAAGTCTTAAAACAAATTCAAACATAACTACTGCTGTTAGAGAAGCCCTTAAAAAAGTTCAAGGAGCATATGCAATTGGTGTAGTTTATGAAGATGCACCTGACACTCTAGTTGCAGCCAGAAAGCATGCCCCATTAATCGTTGGAATAGGAGAAAATGACAATTACATAGCCAGTGATATTCCGGCTTTACTTGAATATACAAAACAGGTAATTTATCTTGATGATGAAGAAATAGCTGAAATCAAGACTGACAGTGTAAAAATATACAATCTTGAAGGAAATGAAATTGAAAAGAGAATAGAAACTATTCCCTGGGAACCGGTTGCCATAAGCAAGATGGGCTATAAACATTTTATGCTCAAAGAAATTCACGAACAACCGGACGTAGTCAGACAAACACTAGGCGGCAGACTAATAAGTGCAGAAGAACCCATACAACTCAATGAAGTTAAACTAACCAAGGAGCACCTAAAAAATCTTGATCGCATACAGATCATTGCCTGTGGAACCTCAATGCATGCCGCAATGGTCGGTAAAAGCTTAATAGAAGAATTAATTGAAATTCCTGTGGATGTGGAAGCCTCAAGTGAATATATCTACAAGAAAACTATTTCAAACCCTAATTCACTTGTTATAGGAGTATCACAGTCTGGAGAAACAGCTGATACCTTAACAGGAATCCGTCAGGCTAAAGCTAAAGGCTCACATATATTAATTATTACTAACCGTATTGATTCAACAATGGCAAGAGACGCTGATAGCTTATTACCAATAAATGCAGGTATTGAAGTAAGTGTAGCCGCAACAAAATCATACACAGCGCAGGTGCTGGCATTTTACTTGCTAGCTTTATATCTTGCTGAGGTCAAACAGACCATAAGTTCTGAATATGCAACTAAATTTAAAGAAGAACTCTTACAATTACCCCAAAAAATTGAAATGATCCTCAGTAATAAAGAAACCATACAAAAATGCGCAAGAGCGCTTCATAGTACTAAAGATTTTATCTATATAGCACGTGGAATAAACTTCCCTGTAGCGCTAGAAGGTGCGTTAAAGCTAAAAGAAATCAGCTATATAAATGCAACAGGCTATCCCGCAGGTGAATTAAAGCATGGCCCGATTGCTATGCTTGATGAAACCATGCCGGTACTATCCATATTAATGCCAGGAACGGTTTATGAGAAAATTCTTTCAAACAGTGAAGAAGCAAAAGCAAGAGATGCCAAATTAATTGCTCTGACTTCATCAGAGGATAAAAATCTTGAGTCTATTTTTGATTTCATACTCAAAATTCCTCATATTGATGAAATTTTCTCCCCGGTTTTAACAACTATACCATTGCAGCTTCTGGCATATTACATTGCGGAATTTCTTGGTAAAGACGTAGACCAGCCAAGAAATCTGGCAAAATCAGTAACAGTAGAATAAACCCGTAAATAAAGTAATGGAAATTTTAACTAAACAATTTATTTTAGATAAACCAGAAAGCATAACAACAGAATACATAGAAGATTTCATTAAAAAATCAGGCTATACCCCACTGCGATGGGCGATAGTAAAGTCTGAAAATAATAAATTAACAGTGGATACGGTAGTTATACTAGATTAAGGGAGCAAAAAGATGCTTGAATTTAACTGGAAGAATGTTGATAGTGCCGTAGTAGGTAATGAGCACGGCATTAATGTCACAAAAGAATTTGAAACACACAAAGACAAAATTGCACAAATAGTTTCAGATATTTACGCCAACAAGAACACTTCCGGCAGATGGCTAGCCTGGATGAATCTTGGCTATAATGAAGAATTGGTCAAAGAAATCAATGATTATGCAAACCAGATTCAAGGAAAATTCGATAATCTATTAGTCCTTGGTATCGGCGGCTCAGCCCTTGGAGGAATAGCAGTAACAGAGGCTCTATTAAAACCATACTGGAACCTTCTTGATAAAGAAGCAAGAAATAACTTTCCAAGAATATTTTTCTTAGATAACATTGACCCTGATCAAATCAATGGTTTGCTGAATGCTTTAGACTTAAAGAAAACCCTTGTTAATGTCATCACTAAATCAGGCAGCACAGCAGAGACCATGTCACAATTCATGATTTTAAAAGACAGACTTTCAAAAGAACTTGGTGCTGGCTATAAAGAACATATTGTCGCTACTACAGATCAGGAAAAAGGCATACTAAGACAAATCACTGATGAAGAAGGCTATAAAT
>DNSU01000067.1:3822-4677 GCA_003499585.1 Cyanobacteria bacterium UBA9579
CTTCAAAACTTTTGTAGTTCCTGATGATGTAGGCGGAAGATTCTCAGTATTTTCAGCAGTTGGCCTTTTACCCTTTGCGCTAGTCGGAATTAATATTGCTGAAATGCTAAGAGGCATCAGGGATTTAGACAAAGAATTAGCCAATACAGACATAAATAAAAATATTGCATCTCAAAATGCACTTATTCAATATTTAATGGATCAAAAAGGCAAAGATATATCAGTTATGATGCCATATTCCAGCAAGCTAAGATTCATTTCTGACTGGTATGTTCAATTATGGGCTGAATCATTAGGAAAAGAAAAAGATTTAAACGGTAATGTTGTAAACACCGGCCCAACTCCTGTTAAGGCAGTTGGAGCTACAGACCAGCACTCCCAAATTCAGCTGTATAATGAAGGTCCTAACAATAAAATAATCAGTTTTATCAGAGTAAGAGAATTTGACACTGAGCTTAAAATACCAAATGTATTTGAAAATACAGGAGTCGGATACTTATGCGGAAAAACCATAAATGATTTAATGAATGCTGAAGCTGAATCTACAAAAGTAGCTTTAACTGATTTTAAACGCCCTAATGTAACTATTACAATGCCAAAAGTTGATGCATATTCATTAGCTCAAATTTTATATCTGTTTGAAGTCCAGACTGCAATAGCAGGCGGCCTTTATAACATTGATGCATTTGACCAGCCAGGCGTAGAACAGGCCAAAAACTACACTTACGCATTAATGGGCAGACAGGGCTACGAACAGACAGCATCAGAACTAAAAGAAAAAATGACAACAACAGTATAGTCAAGCAATCCAAATTCGTGCCCTATCAAGCATTCAATAAAGTATTAAAAACCCAA
>DNSU01000173.1:0-644 GCA_003499585.1 Cyanobacteria bacterium UBA9579
CTTTTAATGATATGTCAGCAAGGTTAAGACAATATGAAGAAAAAAATATTGATCAGTTAACATATGAAAGAAATAAGCTCGAAGCTGTGCTGATGAGTATAGGTAATGGAGTTGTAGTTTGTGATAATTACGATAAGGTCGTACTTGTCAATAATTCCGCATTAAAAATGCTTGAAGCGAAATTTTCAGAATTATCAAATTCAAGAATCATTGATTATTATGATACTAATGGAGAAGCCTGCTTCCAAAGCAATATAAACAAGTTTAAGGATACTCCGTTAGAAGAAATTGAGACCAAGCCTTTTATCTCTCAGGGTAATATCAATAATAGAGTTGTTGAGTCTATAATATCTCCAATATTTGATTCACATCATGAATATCTTGGCTATATTTTAATTTTGCACGATGTAACCAAAGAAGCAGAAATTAACAGAATGAAGAACAGCTTCATCTCAAATGTAAGCCATGAACTCAGAACTCCTGTTACAGTACTAAGAAGCTACATTGATACCCTGTTTAATTATGGGAATGAATTTGATGATAAGACCAAACAGGAATTTCTTTCTATAATGAATCAGGAAGCAGACAGGCTAAACAGAACTGTTAATGATATTTTAGACTTCTCACGTCTTGAAGCTCCTAAT
>DNSU01000173.1:703-8078 GCA_003499585.1 Cyanobacteria bacterium UBA9579
TCACGTCTTGAAGCTCCTAATATACTTTTAGAAAAAACCTTATCAGAAATTGGACCGATTATAGAGATTACTGCAAAATCAATGCAGGTACTGGCAGAAGATAAAAAGTTATCATTCTCTATTATTATTGAACCTAATTTGCCAAAAGTGATGATTAATCCTGAAAGCATTGAAAGAGTACTTAAAAATCTATTATCTAATGCAATTAAGTATTCAAATAGTGGCAGCAGAATTAAAATTAGAACTGAGATTGATCGCACAGGAAATTACTTGCAGGTATCCGTTGAGGATAGTGGCATTGGCGTTCCTGAAGAACATCTTAATAAGATATTTGACAGATTTTATAGAGTAGAAACAAAAGCGCATACCATAAAAGGCACTGGCTTAGGGCTTCATCTGGTTAAAATAGCAATTGAAAAACATCATAATGGCCAGGTATATGTCGAAAGCAAGCTTAATGAAGGTAGTATTTTTGGCTTCAGGATTCCACTCCAGAGCGATGAAGCAACAGTTTAGCATTGTTTTTTAGCAAAGCAGCTATAATCGTATATAGTGTAAGATGTACGTTTATTAAAACTTAAAAAGCAGGATTATATCTTGAATTATAAGTGTAAAATTGACAATTTATAAGCTATTTGACAAAAATCACTCTTAAGACTAATAAGGTTTAATTCTCATGACTAATATCCATATTATCTTGAAAGAGTATTATTTACATAACAAGTTAGGAAATGAATCAAAATTTTAGTAGAGAGTTAGGGAATAATTTTATCTTTCTTTTTTATTTTTAAAAACTAAAAAATATGTTTTAAGCTAGAATAGCTTAATTCTGCCTCATGATCTCTTCTTCCCTGTTGTAAACGGGGTTTTTTATTGCGAATTTTTTGAAAAACCAGATAATCTCAATATTACAGTCTTGTCATTTTGACACAAATCAAAATGCATATAAAAAACTAAAAAATCTCTTATAAAATACGTAAATGAGGTTATTCATTTTCATATTTATTTAACATATTATTGTAAGGACAGCGGAAAAAATCATAAAAGGATTTTGATGAAAAATCCTTTGTGTTTTTTGAAGTCTGCTTCTTATAGCCAGCGGAAAAATGAGCTCAAAAGGGGATAGAAATGGAAATAAAAGTTAAACAAGGTTCTTTAACTGATACAGCTTGTGATGTTTTAGTAGTAAATCTTTTTGAAAATACTAAATCTCCGGGGGGAGCAACTGGTGCTGTTGATAAGGCTCTTGATAATATAATTTCAGCTTATGTAATAGAAAAAGAAGGTTTTAAAGGAAAATTAAACGAAACCTATGTAATTCCAACATACGGGAAAATTCCTGCTGACAAGGTTCTTTTGGTTGGACTGGGAAAACCTGAGGATTTTTGCTTAAATCAGGTACGCGAAGTAGCTTCAACTGCCATAAGAAAAGCCGTTTCTCTTAAAGCAAAACATATATGCACAATACTTCATGGAGCTGGTATTGCTGGTTTAAATGCTTTTGATTGCGCTCAGATGGTAACTGAAGGTACAATTTTAGGCTCGTACAAATTTTCAAAATATAAGTCTAAAGATGAAAATAAGCCTGAAGAAAAAATAGAAAGTGTTGAAATTGTTGAACTGGATAATTCAAAAATTACTGATATAGAAAAGGGGCTTATAAAAGGACAACTGATTGCACAGGCAACCAATTTTGCAAGAGATATGGTTAATGAACCTCCGGCAGTTGTAACCCCGACTAAACTGGCAGAGATTGCTCAATCTATCGAAGGAATTGAATGTACCATAATAGAAAAAGACGAAGCTGAAAAATTAGGAATGGAAGCTTATCTTGCAGTAGCAAAGGGCAGTGCTCAGCCTCCTAAATTTATACATATGATATATAAACCTATAGGTGAGCCAAAAAAGAAAGTAGCTATTATTGGAAAAGGCATAACATTTGATAGTGGCGGATTAGATATTAAACCTGCGGCAAGTATGGTTCATATGAAAGATGATATGGCAGGCTCTGCTGCGGTAATAGCAACAATGAGCATATTATCAAAATTAAATCCTGAAGTTGAAGTCCATGGTATTGTTGCTGCGTGCGAAAATATGCCAGGGGGTCATGCCTATAAGCCTGATGATATACTAAAAGCTATGAATGGCAAGACTATTGAAGTTGACAATACTGATGCGGAGGGAAGGCTAACACTGGCTGATGCAATCTGCTATGCAGTTAATTTAAAAGTTGATCAAATAGTTGATATAGCTACACTTACTGGTGCATGCTTGGTAGCTCTGGGTAGAATGGCATCCGGTATTATGGGCAATAATCAGGATCTAATTAACGACCTTATCAAATCAGCAGATATTGGAGGGGAAAGATTATGGCAACTACCGCTATATGATGAATATAAAGAAGCTTTAAAGAGTCCTGTAGCTGATTTTAAAAATTCAGGATCGAGAGAAGCAGGAGCATCATTAGCCGGAATATTCTTAAAAGAATTTGTTGATGACATTCCATGGGCTCATATAGATATTGCAGGACCCGCTATGCTTGATAAAGACATAAAAGAATTATCCAAAGGCCCATCAGGTACAGGTGTAAGAACTCTTGTGAATTATTTGTTAAGCATATAAAAAGGAAAATAACATTGGATCAAAAGGTCATTCTTGATAAATTACGTGACTTTATGAAGAAAGAAAACCTTGATTTCTTCATAGTTAACGCTACAGATGAATATTTATCCGAATATATAAAGCTAAGTGAGAATTCAAGATATATTATTACAGGCTTTTCAGGTTCTACAGGTGATGCTTTAGTTACACTAAAAGATGTTTATCTTTTCGTTGACGGGAGATATCACCTTCAAGCAGACAATGAGACTGATAAAAAGCTGATTACTGTGGTAAAAGTTGGAATGGAGATATCACCTTTTACTGCTTTAGTCGATAAAATAACTGAATTATCTCATCAAGGTCAAAATATTGCTCTTGTTAGCACAAAAATCAGCTATAGCAGCCATAAAAGACTGAATGAAGTGTTCAGGATTAAGGGTCTCAGACATCAGGAATATGACTATGATCCAATTTTAGAAATAGCGGATATTAAAAGCCAGAGAATTCCTGAATTAATCAGGTATATCCCGACAACTATATCAGGAATCACAGCAGAGGAAAAGTTTGGCATAGTAAAGAGTAAGTTTGATGATAACAATATTGATATTTATGTCCTGTCTAAGCTGGAAGAAATAGCATATATTACTAATTTACGTGGTGATGAAATCCCTTACAGCTCTGTTTTTAAGGCTAAAGCTATTATGTATAAAGATAAAATCAGTATTTTTACTGATAAAAATAAAATCACCCGTGATATTAAAGAAAAATTCGATATAAAGTTTGAATTTCTGCCGGATGATTCATTCTTAGAACACTTGAATAACTTAAAAAATATCGCAAATTCTCTAAATATTGGCTTTAATCCAAATACAACTAACCTGTTTACATACAGAAAGCTTGAGGATACAGGCAATAAGTTATCAGAAATAGATAAAAGCCCGATAACACAAATGATGACAATAAAGAATCAAGCTGAATTGGATCATATGCAAGATTGTTTTAGAAGAACAGATATAGTTGTAAATAGGGCTATAGTTTGGCTGAATCAAAGACTGGAAAATGAAGTTAAAACAACCGAAAAAGACTTTGCTGATAAAGTAAAAGCATTATTCATTGAAGAAGGTGCATACGGACTGAGCTTTGAGGTAATCGCAGCCAGTGGTAAAAACACTGCTATAATCCACTATACAAATCCTGATTCTGAAAAACCTATAAACAAAGGAGAGCTTGTCCTGCTCGATTGCGGAGCATATTTTGAAGGCGGCTATGCAACTGATATGACAAGAACTTTTCTTGCAGGAGGAAGACGAGCAGAAGCTTCTAATAAAGCAAAAGAAGTTTATACTACTGTACTAAAAGGAGTCTTAAATGGCCTATATTATCATTTTACCTCCGAAACTACAGGCTATGATATAGATAAAACAGTACGAGAAGTAGTAACCAAAGATACAGATGAATCATTTAAGTTTGCCCATGGCACAGGCCATGGAGTTGGAATCGCAGTCCATGAAGCACCCCCTCGCATAAGCCCCGCAGAAGCCTCTAAAACAAAGCTTGAAGTCGGTATGTGCTTTACAATAGAACCCGGTTTATACAATGATAACTGGGGCGGTGTCAGAATAGAAAACACCGTAACCGTAATTCATAATGAATTTGGAAGAAAGATTAAAACTCTTACAAGATCAAAGTTTGACGAAAACTTGATTGATTATGACATGTTAAATAAACAGGAAATAGAGTGGCTGGAAGATTATCAGAAAAGAGCGATGGGATAAATGCAGGAAATTACGAGTGTTCAAAACGAAATTATAAAAGAAGTTTATTCTCTTCAGCAAAAAAAGAAAAGAAATGAGCTTGGATTGTTTTTAATAGAAGGATATAAAGGGGTTAGTGAGGCTCTAAGTTCTAATCTTCAAATAGAAAGCATATTTATCAGTCAGGACTTTGATAAATCTTTGGCTGGTTTTGCAGAAGATAAAATATATAAAGTGCCTGAACAAGTCTTAAAGAAAATCTCAACCACGCAAACACCTCCTGAAATTGTGGCTGTAGCCCATCAGTTAAAATTTTCTATAAAGGATTTATTTATTTCAGATAATCCCTTAATTTTACTGCTGGAGAATATAAAAGACCCCGGAAACCTTGGGACAATAATCAGAACAGCAAAAGCAGGCAATGTTTCAGGAATTATTCTGACTGAAGAAACAGTTGATATATATAATCCAAAAACTGTAAGATCGAGTGCTGCTAATTTATGGAAAATACCAATAATTTATATGAGTACAAAAAGTGATATAAAGGATAAACTAAATAAATTCAGGCAGAATAATTTGGTAGCTACGGTTGTTGCTGAAAACAAAAAGCCTGTTGTGTATTACGAAGTGGATTACAAAAAGCCGACTGTTTTAATGTTTGGATCAGAAGCGGAAGGGCTTTCAAAGGAATTAACTACTCAAGCAGATGAATTAATAACTATTCCAATGAATCAACAGGTGGAATCTTTGAATTTAAGTATCTCGGTGGGGGTTGTAGTATATGAAGCAATGCGTCAAAGAGGATTTTATACCGTCAGGTAAAAGTATTTACCTGAATTTTGATAACACTAAAAAATCAAAATCTGTGACAAAGAATAATACCAGACTAAAGATCGCTATATGTTATTCCTGTCTCGCTCTATTGGTTACATTTACTTTAGGGCTTTTATTTTCAGGTAATATAATTAAAATTCTTCAATTACAGCTTCCTTTTACAGTTAATTTTTTACAATCAGGCCCGGATGAAATATTTGTTGCTTCACTAAGAGTTGCAACTTTTATTGGGCTTTATTTAGCTTTTCCCGTTGTAGCTTATCAGTTTGCAAGAATAAAATTTGATAATAAGGGTGAAAATGAAAAATCATTCCTGATTTTAGCTAGTGTCGGCTTTATACTATTTACTTTTGGGATTTTATTTGCTTATTATGCGTTAATCCCTTCAACATTGTTTTTTCTTTTAGGGTTTAACTCAGACGTGGCAACTGCAAGCTTTAGTATTTCCAAATATGTTTCTTTTTGCCTAAACACGATTTTAATAGGCGGCATTATATTTGAAAGTCCTGTATTTCTTGGAATCCTGGCAAAAACAAACCTGATAACCTATGAAAAACTAATATCTTCATGGAAAAAAGTAGCTATTGGAACTTTTGCTGTCTCAATTATACTTACTTCAACAGAATTATTTACGCAGATATTTTTAGCTATTACCCTTTTAACTTTTTATGGAATAGGACTTGCAACTACCAAAATAATTGAAGGTGATAACATTACCTGATTTAAGTTAATTATTAAAGATATAAGAGCTTAACAAATAATTTTATCAAGCAGTTCAGTACATAAAGGAGTTTACATGGAAAAGATAACTGTAAAGACACAGAAGAAAAACGATTTAATTGATATTACTTCTGAAATTAAAGGCATGGTTGAGGCGTTAAATGTACAAGATGGCATTTGTCTTGTATTTTGTCCTCATACAACAGCCAGCATTACTATCAACGAAGCTTTTGATCCAGCTGTCAAAGGTGACTTCATGTTCAGTATGAATAAAATATCTCCTGATTATAAAGAATTCAGACATACAGAAGGCAATTCAGACGCTCATGTCAAATCAAGCCTGGTTGGATGCTCTCTTAATTTAATAATTAATAAAGGTAAAGTAATGCTAGGTCAGTGGCAGGGGATTTACTTTGCCGAATTTGATGGCCCAAGAACTAGAGAAATATGGATTCAGGCTATTTCAAAGTAATATTTTTCTTGTTATTATTCATATATTAAAAAAAATTATTACTTAAAAATGCAACTTTATACTAATTATAGTTACTTGCAATAAACTTTCTCAAAAGCTTTTCGGGCTTCTTCTCTGTCATCAAAATGAATGGTTTCATTTTTCAGGATTTGATAATCCTCATGCCCTTTACCTGCAAGAACTATGACATCATTTTTATTAGCATTTTTCACAGCAAGCTCAATTGCAGACCTTCTGTCTATTTCCACCTGTATTTTATCAGAATTTAAAGATTTAATACCTGTTAACATATCAGTAATAATCTGTTGTGGATCTTCTGAGCGCGGATTGTCGGATGTTATTACCACTAAATCGGAAATTGCCTCAGCGATATTAGCCATTTTAGGGCGTTTTGTAGCATCTCTATCTCCACCACATCCAACCACACAGACTAATTTTCCATTAGGCGGAACTACCTGCCGTGCTGCATTTAGCACATTAGACAGCCCATCAGGGGTATGTGCATAATCAACTATAATTAGCGGTTCTCTGATAACAACTTCAAACCTGCCTGCAACACTTTTTGTAGATTCGAGAGCTTTTATACAAATATCAAAATCTATATTTTCTCCTATGCCAACAGCAAGAGCAGCAAGGGCATTATATACACTGAATCGTCCTGCCATTTGCAAGTTAACGGTTTTATTCCCTACAGGAGTTATACAGTCAAACTTTGAACCATAAACAGAGTATTCTATATTTTTAGCCATAATATCAGCTTTATTTTGGAGCCCGTAAGTTAAAATTCTTACTCCCTCAGGGATTGTCTGTATAAACCTTTCTGAACTGCCATCATCTTTATTAATTACAGCATATTTATTATCTTTTTTATCATTTTTTAGAGAAGTAAAGAGCTTATTCTTAGCTTTAAAATAGTTATCCATAGTAATGTGATAATCAAGATGATCCTGTGTAAGGTTAGTTAAGGCTGCTGCATCAAATAAACAACCGCCTA
>DNSU01000173.1:8153-11338 GCA_003499585.1 Cyanobacteria bacterium UBA9579
AACCGCCTACCCTATGTTGCTCAAGGGCATGAGAGCTAACCTCCATTACAACATGCTTTATACCACTATCAAGCATATTCTTAAGAGATTCATGCAGCTCGGGAGATTGAGGAGTAGTATGCTTTGTACAAATATAATCGTCTTTTGAAGAGAATCTCTGACCAAGTGTTCCTATTAAACCACAGTTAATTCCTGCTTGCTCAAAGATATTTTCAACGAGATGAGTGACTGTAGTCTTTCCGTTAGTTCCGGTTATCCCTATTAGTCTTAATTTTTCGGAAGGAAAATCATAAAATACTGAAGCTACCTGAGAAAGGGTTAATTGTGTGTCTTCAACAATAAGAACAGGAATATTAATATCTTTCAGCTGTTTTTGGGCAATTATTGCTGATGCCCCTTTTTCAACAGCCTGAATAATAAAATTATGCCCGTCAACGTGCTCACCAACAAGACAAATAAAAATATTGCCCTGTTGAATTGTTTTGGAATTATATGATATTCCTGTAACTTCTATATTATTTAAGTTATCAGAATTATGTTCAGGCTTTATATATTCAATAATTTGACTTAACTTCAACTTAAATCCTCCGCTTATCTTTTGCGTTCATATCTGACGCATCTGATTCTAAATTCAGAATTCTTGCCGATTCAATGGCAACATTATTAAAAATAGGTCCTGCAACTGTACTACCCCACATATCAACACCTTTTGGATCATCGATAACAACCATTATTAGCACCTGAGGGTTTTTCGCAGGAAAATAACCTACAAAAGAAGTAAATACTTGATTTGCTATATAACCAGGACCATTGGGATTTGGCTTTCTAGAAGTTCCTGTTTTACCAGCTACCCTATAATTTGGTATCTTCCCTGCTTTACCTTCAGAAGCATCTATACTGCTTGCGAGTATCCCTGTCATTAGCTTAGCAGTTTCAGGAGATAAAACCTTTCTCTTTTCTATTCTTTTTTCATAATCCTCTTTATTATATTTTATAACATGAGGAGTCACCCATATGCCATTATTTGCAATAGCAGCAACAGAGGCAGCTAATTGAATTGGCGTTGTTGCAATACTATAGCCAAACCCGATTGTTGCCTGTCTGACCTCGTCCCATGTATTATGATCAGGTATAATTCCTGCCGATTCTCCAGGAAGATCTATTTTTGTTTTAGACCCTATTCCAAAAAGCCTTAGCATCTTATAATGTTCATAAGGCGGCATTTTAAGAGCAACTTTTACACTTCCAATATTGCTGCTGTGCTCAAAAAGAAATTTTAAATCAATCCAGCCTGGTGCTCCTTTTTGATTATAGTCGTAATTAGTAATGTCCCAACCTTGAATCTTAATTTTACCGGGATCATAAATTTTTTCGTTTTTGGTGACAACTCCCGTTTCCAGAGCTGAAGCAACGGTAAGGATTTTAAATGTTGATCCTGGAGGATAAACATCACTTAAAACCCAATTTTTCACTATAGAAGCATCAACTTTATTGTATTGATTAGGATTATAGCTTGGCAAAACTGCAAAAGCCAAAATCTCCCCATTCTTTGGATTAAGAACAATTACCGTTCCTCTATCAGCTTTTGTTTTTTGCATCATTTTTGACAATTCAGTTTCTGCAATATGCTGGATAGAAGAATCTATAGTTAAAACCAGCTTTTCTCCGGTTAACGGACTTGTAGCATACGTAGGATCGGTATGAATATCATAAATCACATCTCCTTTACCCGTATACTCTACAGGCTGGACTTCAGGAATAGCTTCCAATCCTACAGATCCTGTTCTTTCGACTCCTGCTGATAAATTAGCATCTAAATTAATATATCCAAGTATATGGGAAGCAAGATTTCCCTGAGGATAAACCCTTTCACTTTTTTGGACTAAATCCAGTCCTCTTATTTTCAGATTTTTTATTTTAAGCGCATCACCTCTGTTTATGTTTTTAGCAAGTGTTATAGTGGATGCATCTATCTGGCTCAACTTTTTAAACAGCTCATTTGTCGGCTGCTTTAAATAGGGAGCTAATTGAGAAGCTATTCTTATTGGAGTTTCTGAATAATATTGAGGATGAGCATATATATCATACAAAGTAGTATCTGCTGCAAGCCTTGTACCATTTCTGTCTATGATTTCTCCACGAAAAGAAAAAGTTCTGGCAGGTTGTCTCATTTGCTTAGCTTTCTCATTAAGCTCATGAGAATCAATAATCTGTAACTGTATAAGCTTTATAACAATTGCAGCAGCAAACAAAAAAAACATAACCTGGAGCAAAGTAGCAAACAGGCTATATTTCCTAGGCTTGATCTGAAATTTAGAAAACATACTAGTATCCTGGAATAGGTTGTATTTCTATGTTAGTTCTTCTTTTTTCTATAACAGGAGCAGTATTTATACTCTTAACTTCCATAACAGTATCAGGCTTTTTAAGGAAGTCTACCATTGCAATTCTATTATTTATAGTATTAAAAGACTTTACTTGGTCAACTTTATTTTGTAATTCTAAGTTTTCAAAGTTAATCTCGTTAGTTTTGCTGTGAATTACAGCAAGAGTATTTTCTTTTGCCACAACCATAGAATAACTGACCATTGAAGCTATTACTGATCCTATAAGCAAAAAGCTCAACAAACGGTTAAATCTATATAGGGATAATTCTCTAAAATTATCATATTTAGGGAAATCACCTTGAACTATAGCGTTTTGCGCATTATATTGTTCATTATTTTTATATGTATTAATTTTTATTGACGACACCATTGTGTTTTCGACTCCGTATCATACTTTCTCAGCTACTCTCATCTTTGCACTTCTGGAAGGAGGATTTCTCCTAATCTCTTCTTCAGATGCAATTATTGGTTTTTTTGTAAGGACTTCCAGTTGTTTTGGTTCACACGTACATATTAATTGTTCTGGTCGACAGTTACACTTAGAACTGTAATACTTAAATAAATTTTTTACAAGTCTATCTTCTAAAGAATGAAAACTTATTACAACTATTCTAGCATTTTTTTCTAATAAAGGAATAACCTCTTTTAATGACTTCTCTATGTTACCTAACTCATTATTAACCTTCATTCTTATAGCCTGAAAAACTCGAGTGGCAGGGTGAATCTTGAAACTTGATTTTGGCACTGCAAACTTTACAATGTTAGCAAGTTCTATAGTTGTTTTTATCGGCTGTTTTT